>NZ_JADGLG010000017.1:0-41389 GCF_015235335.1 Neisseria sp. 19428wB4_WF04 | reverse complement strand
CCTGCCCGCCCGCCCAAAAACAACAATACGACAGACCATACATTACATGAGCGTAAACAGATTATTCTTCACACACGACCGGGAAACGCTGAACGAGCGCATTCCCGGCCTGATCAACATCGCCCGTATCGCCATCGTGCTTTCGCTGCTGGTGTTCCACTTGGTCAGTGTGTATTCGGGCAACGAAACCAAAAACCTGTTCCCGCCGCTTGAGTTTTACACCTGGGCGGCGGTTTACGCAGCATTGATTCTGCTCACCATCTTCAAACCCGACTGGCAGTTGCAGTCGCTCGATTTACCCAACGCCAGCGCAGTAGTCGATATCAGCATGATGTTGATGCTCACCTTTATCACCGGCGGCATAGACTCGGGCTTCGGGATTCTCGTGCTGCCCTTTATCGCCACCTCGTGCCTGCTCAGCCACGGCCGCTATCCCATGCTCTACGCCAGCTATGCCTTCCTGCTGATTCTGCTGAGTATGTTTTTGTCCGACCAAATCACATTCCCCCCCCTGGAGTGGGACAGCCGATCCATCGTTTCTGCCGCGCTGCTCGCAGGTGCCTGCTATCTGGTGGCCGCCTTAACCGCGTTTTCTGCTACCTACCTGCAAGCGGCTACGGAGTCGGCCGAAAAACACCAGCTTGCCTACCGCCGCGTGAGCGGTCTCAACCGTTTGGTGCTCAACCGTGTGCAGGAAGCCGTGATTGTTATCGATGCTTCGCAGCGCGTGTGGCTGTTTAACCGCCAGGCAAAAACCTATTTCCCCGGCCTTCAGGCCGACAAACAGGAAACCGTGTTTGCCGAGCTGGTTTCACGCTGGCAATACCAACCCGATAAAAACTTTGAAACCGATATCCATATTTTCCAGCATTCCATGCACGTTCGCGCGGTGCCGCTGATTCAGGAAAAAACCGAGCTGCTGATGCTGTTTGTGCGCTCGCTGCGCGAAGTGGCCGCCGAAGCGCTGGCCACCAAACTGGCTTCCCTGGGCCAGCTCACCGCCAACCTCGCCCACGAAATCCGCAACCCCATGTCGGCCATACGCCACGCCAGCGACCTGCTGCACGATGAAGGCGGCACCGATGCCACCAAAGCCAAACTGCACAGCATCATCGACACCAATATCCAACGCATCGACAAAATGCTGGAAGACGTTTCATTAATCAACAAACGCGACAGCGTCAGCCGCGAGCCGGTAAACCTGATGAAATTCTGGCTGGCATTCAAACAGGAATTCACCCTCAACAACCCCGATGCAGTAGGCTGCCTGCGCATGAATATGGAAGGCAGCAGCCTGAGTGTGCTGGCCGACCCCATGCACCTGCAGCAGATTATGTGGAACCTGTGCAACAATGCCTGGCGGCACAGCCGCCAAGACCAGCACGCCATCACCGTATTAATCAAACCCAGCGGCCGCATCCATATTTCGATTGTGGTGGCCGACAACGGCACCGGTGTGCCGCCCGAAGTGCGCAACCATCTGTTCGAGCCCTTTTTCACCACCGACAAACAAGGCACCGGGCTGGGGCTTTATGTGGCGCGCGAACTGGCACACGCCAACTTGGGCCAACTGCACTACCACCCCGAAATGAACGGATTCGAACTGATTTTACCGAAAGAAACCGATGAGCAACCATAACCTGCAAGACCCCGTATTAGTGGTGGACGATGAAGCCGATATCCGCGACCTGATGGAAATGACCCTGATGAAAATGGGGCTGCGGGTACAAACCGCCGTGGGCGTAGAAGACGCTAAAGACAAGCTTGACAACAACGATTATTCGCTGGTGCTGACCGATATGCGTATGCCCGACGGCTCCGGCCTGGAAGTGGTGCAATATATCAACGAATTGGCACTCGACACCCCGGTGGCCGTGATTACCGCATTCGGCAACGCCGACCAGGCAGTCGAAGCCCTGCGCGCCGGCGCATTCGACTATCTGCAAAAACCGATCACCTTATCGCAGCTGCGCTCGCTGGTGAAATCAGCCGTCAAAATCAACGAGCCGTCTGAAAACCACACTCCGCCCAAAGCTGCCGAACCCGCTCCCCAACCTTCACCCGCCTTTGCCAAACCGCCTGCGGCCGCCCCTAACCCGCCGCGTATGCCGCCCCCCCAAACCGCGCCCGCCGCCGCGCGCAAACCCGTTTCCGCCCTCACCCGCAACGCCGGCGTGCCCGAAGGGCTGCGCTCGCTGAAAGACCGTTTTGCCAGCGGCGGGCTGACTGCGCGCGCGTTCGCCGAAACCGATTTGGGCGGCGATTCCGATATGCCCCGCCTGCTGGGTATGTCGCCGCAGATGGTGGAAGTGCGCCACCTGATACGGCGTTTGGCCAAAAGCGGCGTTCCCGTTTACATCTCGGGCGAATCGGGCACAGGCAAGGAGCAGGCCGCGCGCACCATACACGAACTCTCCGAACGCTCCGGCAAACCGTTTATCGCCGTAAACTGCGGCGCGATTCCCGAAAACCTGATGGAAAGCGAATTTTTCGGCTACAAAAAAGGCAGCTTCACCGGCGCCGATGCCGACCGCCTGGGTTTTTTCCAACACGCCGACGGCGGCACGCTGTTTCTCGATGAAGTGGCCGACCTGCCGCTGGCCATGCAGGTGAAGCTGCTGCGCGCCATTCAGGAAAAAGCCGTGCGCCGCATCGGCGACCCGCGCGAAACGTTTGTCGATGTGCGCATTGTGTGCGCCACCCACAAAAACCTCGAAGCACTGGTAGAAAGCGGCGCGTTCCGGCAAGACTTATACTACCGCCTCAACGTGGTATCGCTGAATATGCCGCCGCTGCGCGAAATGCGCGAAGATTTGGGCGGTCTGATTATGCACCTGCTCTACAAACACCGCAGCGGCAGCGAAACCTACAAACTCAGCCCCAAAGCGCAAGATGCCCTGCTGCATTACAGCTATCCGGGTAATTTCCGCGAGTTGGAAAACATACTCGAGCGCGCAGTCGCCCTCACGGTTGGGCAGCTTATCCAGTTTGACGACCTCCAAATCAACACCGGCCACACCCCTGCCCTATTGCCCGACACGGCCCACACGGCCTCCGCCCCGGCCGGCGAGTCCGATTTCCCCGCGCCCGAACGTGCAGAAAACAACGGGCTGCCCCGCTTTGTGCCCGGCCAGATGCAGATTCAGGATTATCTCGACCGTGTAGAGCGCGAAATCATAGAGATGGCTCTGCAGCAAACCCGCTTCAACCGCACCCAGGCCGCCAAGCTGTTGGGCATCAGCTTCCGCTCGATGCGCTACCGCATGGAGCGCCTCGATATCAACTGAAGCCCACAAGGCGGCGCAGGCCGCACAACCGGCTCTGCCGCCGTTTCAGCGGCAGATGAAGTCTCCTTTTGAAGCCGGGCCAACCAACGCCGTATCGTTCTGTCTTGTTTCACTATCGCGAACCCGCTTCATTTCCGCCACAGCGTTACTGCGCCCCAGTCCAAAGAGAACGATTTTATCAGCCGCCGAAGCGGCAACAGAATCGGCTCCATACCGAAAATGCAGCGGATCTGCCATATACATACCGCAACGCCTGCCACCGTTTTACCCGGCCTCAGCAGGGCCGTCTGAAACCGTTTTCAGACGGCCGCTCTTCATTCATAATCATCTCTTCTGCCCACCGAAAACGCATCATGCTTTATCTTTACCAATCCAACCGTTTAGAAGACCTGGCCGCCCTGTTCGACCGGGTCCGCCGCCTGCAGCCGCCTGCCGACCCGCTGGCCGAAGAAGAAATCGTGGTGCAGAGCCAGGGGATGCGCCGCTATCTCAACACTTATCTGGCACGCGAAACCGGCGTGGCCGCCAATCTGCGCTTCAGCCTGCCCGCCGCGCTGGCCTGGCGGCTGATGCGCGAATTCATACCGGGCGTGCCCGTGCTCAGCCCGTTTTCACCCGAAGTGATGCGTTGGCGCTTGCTCGGCCTGTTTCAAAGCCGGCATTTTCAGACGGCCGCCGAATACCAAAGCGCGCGCGGTGCGCTGCAAAGCTATTTGGGCAGCGGCATTTCGGCAGCCTACCAACTGGCGGGGCAGCTGGCCGATATTTTCGACCAATATCTCGTGTACCGCCCCCAATGGATAGATGCCTGGCAGCAAGGCAAAACCCTGGGTTTGGGCAGTGCCGAGGGTTGGCAGGCAGCACTGTGGCGGCACCTCGACAACGGCAGCACACCACCCCTCCACCGCGTTGCCTTATGGCAGCAGCTTCTCGGCGCACTCGACAAAAGCAGGCTGCCCGAGCGCTACTGCGTGTTCGGCATCGCCACCATGGCGCCGATGTATCTGCAACTTTTGCAGACACTTTCCGAGCATTGCGATGTACATATTTTCGCCCTCAATCCCAGCAGCGCCTATTGGGGCAACGTCATTGAAGCCGCGCAGGTGTTGCAGCAGGAAGGCGGTATCGACCTGAGTCAGGCCGGCCACCCGCTTTTGGCCTCATTGGGCAAACAGGGGCGCGACTTTTTCGATGCATTAGCCGAAATGCCCAAACACGAAATACCCGCATTCGATGATGAACCTTTTCAGACGGCCGCGCCCACCCTGCTGCGCTGTTTGCAACACGATATCCAAACCTTAACCATGCCGTCTGAAAGCTGTTATCCCGGCACAGCCGGAAACGACCGCTCCATCCAGATGGTTTCCGCCCACAGCCCCCTGCGCGAATTACAGATTCTGAAAAACCGCCTGCTCGCCCTGCTGGCCGAACACCCCGAGTGGCAGCCGCACGACATTGCCGTACTCACCCCCGATATCGAACCCTACAGCCCGTTTATCGAAGCCGTGTTCGGGCAGGAACAACCCGGAGCGCAGGCACTGCCCTATTCGGTTTCAGACGTTAAAACCAGCCGGCTCCTGCCGCTCTTTCAAGCACTCTCGCAAACGCTCGCGCTGCTGGAGAGCCGCTTTGAAGTCGATCTGCTGCTGCCCCTGCTGGAAAACGATTTGGTGCGGCAACGCTTCGGGCTGGCGCGCGACGACCTGCCGCTGCTGCACGACACCATCGCCGCCCTCAACATACATTGGGGGCTGGACAACGAAATGCGCGGCAGCCGCGACAATCTCTTTACCTGGCAGCAAGGCTTGGAACGGCTGGCACTGGGCTGGCTGCTGCCCGAAAACGGCAACCCGCTTTGGCACAACATCAGCGCATGGCACGGCAACCCTGCCCAAACTGCCGTGTTCGGCCGCTTCGCCGCCTTCGTGCGCACACTCTCCGCCGCCGGGCGCGAATGGCAGCACCCCGCCACCGTAACCGTATGGGTCGAGCGCATACGCAGCCTGCTCTCTGCACTCACCGCCCCCGACAGCGGCGGCCAATACGCCTGGCAGCAGCTGAGCCAGTCGCTCGCCCGCTGGCAGGCAGAAGCCGCACTGGCAGGTTTTGACAGCCCCCTGCCGCAACACACCGCCATCCGCCACATCGGCCGCTTTCTCGACAGCGAAAGCCAGGCCGGCTTTCTGCGCGGCGGCATTACCTTTTGCAGCATGGTGCCGATGCGCAGCCTGCCGTTCAAAGTTATCTGCCTGCTCGGCCTCAACGATGGCAGCTTCCCCCGCAACACCAAAGCCTCCGCCTTCGACCTCATCGCCCACCACCCCCAAAAAGGCGACCGTGCCCGCCGCGACGATGACCGCTATCTTTTTCTCGAAGCCGTTATGAGCGCGCGCGAAATCCTGTATTTATCGTATGTAGGGCGCGACATCCGCAACAATCAGGAGCTGGCGCCCTCCGCCCTGCTCAACGAACTCTCCGACACCCTAGCCGCCATGAGAGGCCGCCGCCGGCACGAAAACCAAGTGGAACACCACCCCCTGCAACCGTTTTCGCGCAGCTATTTCACCAATCCTCCCCGTTCAGACGGCCTGAGAAGCACCCGCAGCGACTATGCCGCCGCCCTGAACACCCCCGCCGGAACACCCACCCCCTTTTTCGGCAAAACGCTCGGCGAAGCCGAAAAAACCGCCTGCGCCGTCAGCCACCACGAATTTACCGGCTTTTGGAAAAACCCCGTGAAAAGCTGGCTGCGGCACACCCTCAACTGGCGCGAACCCTACCGCAGCCAAGCCTGGGATGCCGCCGAACCGTTCGAGCCTCAACAGGCCGCCGCCATCACCGCCGCCTACACCGCCGCCCGCCGGCACAACGAAAACTTCCAACAAACCGAAACCCGCCTGCAGGCCGAAAGCCTGCTGCCCGCCGGAGAATTGGGCGCATTGTGGCAGCGCAGTTTTCAGACGGCCGCCAAGTCGCTCGACAACACGCTGGTATCCAGCCCCAAACTGCCTGCCCCTGCCTACACGCTCCAACTCGGCGGCACCACCCTCTCGGGCAGCCTCAACCACCTCCACCGGCACGGACAGATTTACTTTCTCAACGAAGCCCCCAACGCCCCCGAACGCATCGCCATCTTACTCGAACACCTGATTTTCTGCGCCGTGAGGCCGTCTGAACCCCAAAACCACCAAACCCACCTGCTCTCGGCACACCGGCCCGAAACCCTGTCGGAAATTCCGCAGCAGCAGGCACGCGCACTATTGCGGCAATGGCTGGACTATTACCGTCTCGGCCAAACCCGCCCGCTGCCGTTTTTCGCCCGCACCACCCTGAACGCGGCGCAGGAGCTGGCTCAAAACAAAAGTGCCGAAAACGCCGCCAAAGCCGCTCAAGATGCCTATTACGGCAACAAAAGCAGCAAAGGGCAGCAAAGCTACACCGAAATCGCCCTGGTGTTCGGCAACGATGACACCCCGCCGATAGAAACCCCGCTGTTTTGGAACATGGCCGAACACCTGCTGGCGCCGCTGTTGAAATACGCCGCAGCAGCAAACACAGAATAAGCCCTGAACCGGGCTGCTGCCGTTTTTTGCCGGAGCGCGCCACCATAAGCGGATACGCCATCCGGCCAAACCGTTTGTTTCCGCCTTATCGGAGTCAAGGCAGACACTCCCGCAACCGCACAGGCCGCGGCCACCCCGCCACCCGATTTGTGGCATAATAGAGCGGATTGAACCACCGGGATAAAGCAGCAGACCGCGCGGTATGCAACCGGTTCCGCTGCCGAGCGGCCTGCAAAACCACCTCCCCGGGCTGGGGCAAAACAACGCCGCATCAATTTGAATGCAGCCCGCTATGCCATTAAGAATGAACCCGCTTCATTTCCGGCAAAGCAGCCCGGCCGCAGGGCAAACCATACCAACCGATTCTGCCGGCGCTTGCGCGGCCTGCAAAACCGTTATCCCGGCGCGAAACGCAGCAACGCCGCAGCGGGAATAAAGCAGGCTCACCAGAAACCGCATATCCGTCAAGGCAGGCGCACCGCCCTGCCTTATTTTTCCCCGATATTTTTTCAGACGGCTCTCCGCCTGCCGCAGGCCGTCTGAAACGAGAGCAAGCATTATGAACCCAAGCTTTTCATCACTCGGCTTAGGCAGCGAAATCGTTGCCGCCCTCACCGAGCAGGGCTACGAAACGCCCACCCCGATTCAGGCGGCCGCCATTCCCAAAGCTCTGGCCGGACACGACCTTCTGGCCGCCGCCCAAACCGGCACCGGCAAAACCGCCGCCTTTATGCTGCCCGGCCTCGAGCGTCTGAAACGCTACGCCACCCCCAGCACCTCGCCGGCCATGCACCCCGTGCGTATGCTGGTGCTGACCCCCACGCGCGAGCTGGCCGACCAAATCGACCAAAACGTGCAGGGCTACATCAAAAACCTGCCGCTGCGCCACACCGTGCTTTTCGGCGGCGTGAATATGGACAAACAAACCGCCGAGCTGCGCGCAGGCTGCGAAATCGTGGTGGCCACTGTCGGCCGCCTGCTCGATCATGTGAAGCAGAAAAACATCCATTTCAACAAAGTGGAAATCGTGGTGCTCGATGAGGCCGACCGTATGCTCGATATGGGCTTTATCGATGATATCCGCAACATCATGCAGATGCTGCCCAAACAACGCCAAACCCTACTGTTTTCGGCCACGTTTTCCCCGCCCATCCGCAAGCTGGCTCAGGATTTCATGCACCACCCCGAACAGGTGGAAGTGGCCGCCCAAAACGCTGCCAGCGCCAATGTAGAACAACACGTGATTGCTGTGGATACCGCCCGCAAGCGCAACCTGCTCGAGCGCCTGATTGTCGATTTACATATGAACCAGGTTATCGTGTTCTGCAAAACCAAACAAAGTGTTGATCAGGTTACCCGCGATTTGCAGCGCCGCAACCTTTCCGCCCAAGCCCTGCACGGCGACAAATCGCAGCAAACCCGCCTCGAAACCCTGGGCGCATTCAAAGAAGGCACATTGCGTGTGTTGGTGGCCACCGATGTGGCCGCGCGCGGGCTCGACATCGCCGAGCTGCCCTTTGTGATCAATTACGAAATGCCCACCCAGCCCGAAGATTATGTGCACCGTATCGGCCGCACCGGCCGCGCAGGCTCGGACGGCGTGGCGATTTCGCTGATGGACGAACACGAGCAGAACATGTTTGAAGCCATCAAAGAGCTCACCCGCATCCAAGTGGAAGTGGAGCGTATCGAGGGCTTCGAACCGAGCTGGTGGCAGCAAAACAGCGCAGCCGCACCGCGCACCGACCGCGAACGCGGACACCGTTTACGCGAGCAGAAAAACCGCGACACCCGCTCCCGCAGCGACAACCGCAGCGAAAGCCCTGCCGCCCGCAACGACCCCGGCGCCGCCTGCGGCAAAATTGCCGGCCGCGCCCGCCGCAGCCGCCGCGAACGGCAGACATGCGCCCTGCTGCAACCTAACTACGGCGCATAAACCGCACACAGGCGCAGCAAAGCACGGAGCATTTGCTCCTGCGCGCCGGGTTGGCCAAACCTGCGTTATGCCCGCTCCCGCCCAGGCCGTCTGAAAAATATCTGCTTTCAGACGGCCTCAAACCTGAAAACGAAAACAGGATACATCATGAAAACCGTGATTGCCCCTGATTCATCTGCCGTCTGAAACACCCGCTTTCAGACGGCCTCAAACCCGAAAACAAGAACAGGACAAACCTAATGAAAATCGTGATTGTCCCCGATTCATCTGCCGTCTGAAACACCCGCTTTCAGACGGCCTCAAACCCGAAAACAAGAACAGGACAAACCTAATGAAAATCGTGATTGCCCCCGATTCGTTTAAAGAAAGCCTGAGTGCAGCCGAAGCGGCAAACGCCCTTGAAACGGGCTTGAAAACCGTTTTCCCCCACGCGCAATACGTTAAAATCCCCATGGCAGACGGCGGCGAAGGCACGGTTCAATCACTGGTGGATGCCACACAGGGCAAGCTTGCAGCCGCCGAAGTAACCGCCCCCTGCGGCAACCGCACGGCGGCATTTTTCGGCATATCGGGCAACGGGCAGACTGCCTTTATCGAAATGGCGGCGGCATCGGGCTTGCATTTGGTTCCAAACGGGCAAAGAAACCCTTTGGCCGCCACTTCCTACGGCACGGGCGAGCTGATTCTGGCCGCCTTGGATTCGGGCGCAGGCAAAATCATTTTAGGCATCGGCGGCAGCGCAACCAACGATGGCGGCGCCGGTATGCTGCAGGCTTTGGGTGCGCGCTTTTTCGACCGGTCAGGCTGCTTGATTCCCGCAGGTTTGGCAGGCGGCAGTTTGGCGGATATTGCGCGGGTGGATTTTTCGCAGCTGGACCACCGTTTGCATCATACGGCGTTTGAGATAGCCTGCGATGTAAACAACCCCTTGTGCGGCGGGCGCGGCGCATCTGCCGTTTTCGGGCCGCAAAAAGGCGCAACGCCCGAAATGATTGCGGTTTTAGACCAAAATCTACGGCATTATGCCGACATTATCCAACGCGATTTACATCTCGACATCGCCTCCCCCGCCGGTTCAGGCGCAGCCGGCGGCATGGGCGGCGGCTTATTGACCCTGCCTAACGTGCAGTTGAAAGCCGGGGTGGAAATTGTGATAGACGCGGTCAAACTTGCCCAGCAGGTGCGCGATGCCGACTGGGTGATTACCGGCGAAGGCCGCATAGACGCCCAAAGCATTGCCGGCAAAACGCCGGTGGGTGTGGCGCGCACCGCCAAGCGGTTTCACAAACCCGTGATCGCGGTTGCCGGCAGTTTGCGCGAAGATTACGAAGTGGTGTACGAACACGGTATCGATGCGGTGTTTCCGATTATCCGCCAAGCTGCCGCGCTGCCCGAAACCCTCGCCGGCGGATACGCCAACTTGGTTTCCGCCGCACAAAATATCGCCCGCCTGATACGCCTGCATCAACCGCACCGCTAATCCGCCATAAACACCGGGCGGCAAACCGCAGGCAGTGCGGCAAAGGCAGCCGATGCCGCCGTTGTTTTAAAACGGCGGGCTTTAAACTTTACAAAAATACCGTTGATGCCGTCTGAAATGCTTAAGCCCCGTCATTCCCGCGCAGGCGGGAACCCTATCGTTTTTTGCAAGTTATTGAAATAAAAAACTTGATGGTTTTAAAGCCGGATTCCCGCCTGCGCGGGAATGACGATAGTGGAATCTTTCAGACGGCCTGAATGAATTTTGCCCAGGCCTCGGGCTTTGCCGCAAAGCACACGGCATTGCCCCGCCGGCTCCGTATCCACCCCGAGGCCGTGCTGTTCCGAAATCGGAACATGATACAATACCCCGTTTTTCAGACGGCCTGCCGTTTAACCCGCCGTTTCACATTCCCATCAAAGACCATCATGAACCAAGACAAAATCCTGATTCTCGATTTCGGCTCACAAGTTACCCAGCTTATCGCCCGCCGCGTGCGCGAAGCCCATGTTTACTGCGAGCTGCATTCTTACGATATGCCCCTGGCCGACATCAAAGCCTTCAACCCCAAAGCCATTATTCTTTCAGGCGGCCCCAACTCGGTTTACAACTCAGATTATCAGGCCGACACCGGCATCTTCGATTTGGGCGTGCCCGTGCTCGGCATCTGCTACGGCATGCAGTTTATGGCGCACCATCTGGGCGGCGAAGTGCAGCCGGGCGACCAGCGCGAATTCGGCTATGCGCAAGTGAAAACCATCGATTGCGAATTAACGCGCGGCCTTGCAGACGGCCAAGCCAACACGCTCGATGTGTGGATGAGCCACGGCGACAAAGTGTCGAAACTGCCCGAAGGCTTCGTGGTCATCGGCGACACCCCGAGCTGCCCGATTGCCATGATGGAACACGCCGAAAAACAATTCTACGGCATCCAGTTCCACCCCGAAGTTACCCACACCAAACAAGGCCGCGCACTGCTCGAGCGTTTTGTGCTGGACATCGCCGGTGCGAAACCCTCTTGGACCATGCCCAACTATATCGATGAAGCCGTGGCCGAAATCCGCCGGCAGGTGGGCCGAGACGAAGTGATTCTGGGCTTGTCGGGCGGCGTCGATTCCAGCGTGGCCGCCGCGCTGATACACCGCGCCATCGGCAGCCAGCTCACCTGCGTGTTTGTCGATCACGGCCTGTTGCGGCTCAACGAAGGCAGAATGGTGATGGATATGTTTGCCCGCAACCTGGGCGTAAACGTGATTCATGTGGACGCTGCCGAACAGTTTATGAACAAACTCGCCGGCATCACCGACCCCGAGCAGAAACGCAAAATCATCGGCGCAGAGTTTGTCGCCATATTCGATGCCGAAGCCAAAAAACGCACCAACGCCAAATGGCTGGCGCAGGGCACAATCTACCCCGATGTAATCGAAAGCGCAGGCGCGAAAACCCAAAAAGCACACGCCATCAAAAGCCACCACAACGTTGGCGGCCTGCCCGAAAACATGAATCTGAAACTGCTCGAGCCCCTGCGCGACCTGTTTAAAGACGAAGTGCGCGAGCTGGGCGTGGCACTCGGCCTGCCGCGCGAAATGGTATACCGCCACCCGTTTCCCGGCCCGGGGCTGGGCGTGCGCATTTTGGGCGAAGTCAAAAAAGAATACGCCGATTTGCTGCGCTGCGCCGATGATATTTTCATTCAAGAACTGCGCAACACCTTCGATGAAAACGGCACCTCCTGGTACGACCTCACCAGCCAGGCATTTGCCGTGTTTCTGCCGGTGAAATCGGTGGGCGTGATGGGCGACGGGCGCACTTACGAATATGTGGCCGCCCTGCGCGCAGTCATCACCAGCGACTTTATGACCGCGCATTGGGCAGAGCTGCCCTATGCGCTGCTGGCCAAAGTGTCCAACCGCATCATCAACGAAGTGCGCGGCATCAACCGCGTGGTGTATGACGTGAGCGGCAAGCCGCCTTCCACAATCGAATGGGAATAACCTTTCGGTTTGAAATAAAAACAGGCCGTCTGAAAAATGTTCAGACGGCCTGAGCATATGCGGAAGCTCCGGCCCAATGCTGTTAAGGCAAAACAAAACAAAGCGGGGCAAGGCAGCGGAGCAACGGGCGGCACAGCAAGGCGGCAACGGCCCGGCGGGCGCGGCAATGCGGCATTGCTTTGCACGGATTCACTTACTGATGGTTCGCACCTTTGCAGCCTTGTGTTGGAAATGTATGAATCCGCTATCAAAGGCCGTCTGAAAACTTTTTCAGACGGCCTTTTCAAATTCAAACGGCGTTGTCCTGCTCAATCAACCGCCAGCACGGAAAACGATTTCACCGTTTCGTCCACCGCTTTCACGCGCAGCAGAAACTCTTCGAGCTTCGCCAGCGGCAGTGCGCTGGGGCCGTCGCACTTGGCTTCATCGGGGTTGGCGTGCGATTCGAGAAACAGACCGGCCAGGCGGGCGGCCATGCCGGCCAGTGCCAAATCGAGCACCTGGCTGCGCCGCCCGCCCGATGCAGCGGCACCGGCTTCGCGTTGCTGCAGCGAATGGGTAACGTCAAAAATCACCGGCAGGTTGCCGCAGGTTTGCTTCATCACGCCGAAGCCGAGCATATCGACCACCAGATTATCATAGCCGAACTGCGTGCCGCGTTCGCACAAAATCACTTGCCCGTTGCCCGCTTCGGCGAACTTCTCAACAATGTTTTTCATTTGCGCGGGGCTTAAAAACTGCGGTTTTTTCACGTTGACCACCCTGCCCGTTTTCGCCATCGCCACCACCAAATCGGTTTGGCGCGCGAGAAAGGCGGGCAGTTGGATCACATCGCACACTTCAGCCACAGGCGCGCACTGCCACGGTTCGTGCACATCGGTAATCACGGGCACGCCGAACTCTTTTTTCACGGCGGCGAAGATTTTCAGCCCTTCTTCCAGCCCCACGCCGCGAAACGAACGGATGGAAGAACGGTTGGCCTTGTCGAACGAAGCTTTGAACACATAGGGAATGCCGAGTTTGTCGGTTACTTTCACATAATATTCGCAGGCTTTGAGGGTGGAATCGAGGTCTTCCAGCACATTGATGCCGCCAAACAGGGTAAACGGGGCATCGTTGGCTACGGTGATGTGGTTGATTTTAACGTTCATGGTTTGTCTTTCAGTGATTGAAGGCCGTCTGAACGTTTTTTCAGACGGCCTTTGATGATTTATAAAACGGTGTGCGGCGGTTCGTAACGGATAACCTTGCGGATTGTGTTGCATTCGTCCACCAGCACCACTTTCGGCTCGTGGGCGCCGATTTCCGGCTCGGAGAGCATTACATACGACATGATAATCACAATATCGCCTTTCTGCACCAGCCGCGCGGCGGCACCGTTGAGGCATACCACGCCGCTGCCGCGCGTGCCGGCAATGGTGTAGGTTTCAAAGCGTTCGCCGTTGTTGTTATTGACAATCTGCACTTTTTCATGCACGCAGATACCCGCCGCATCGAGCAGGTCTTGGTCTATGGTGATACTGCCGACATAGTTTAAATCGGCTTCGGTAACGGTGGCACGGTGTATTTTGCCGCCGAGCAGGGTGCGGAACATTCAGGTCTCCATTTGCGGTTGAGCGGTTTCAGACGGCTGCGGCAGTCGCAAACGGCAGGCCGTCTGAAAAAAGCGTTATTGTACACCTTCTGCCGCCCTGCCAAGCGTTGGGCGAACCCGCTTGATTTCCGTTAGGCATTGCTGCTGCCCCGCCCTCCCCCCGGCCTGAAGAGAAGGTTCGCCAAGCCGCCGAAGCGGCAGCAGAACCGGCTCCCTACAGCCAACCTGTCCGGAGCCGGAAAAAAAAGGCATGAATGTTCTGAAAATGTTTCAGACGGCCTGATTCCTGCCTGACCGGCACAGGAACAAGAGGTCGCCAATACCGCTGTGTTTGCCGCTGAAAACCGCACACCGTCTGCCCGATACCGGGAAAAGGGCTCACGATGCCGGCCGCCCTTCACCCAGCCCCGCCCGCCGGCCGCACCTTATCCAACACCCGCGCAAACGCCGCCGCCGTGCGCTCGATATTTTGCAGTTTGTCCAAGCCGAACAGACCGAGGCGGAAGGTTTGGAAGCCGCCGGGCTCTCCGCATTGCAGCGGCACGCCGGCGGCAATCTGCATACCTTGTTCAATAAAGGCTTTGCCGCTTTGAATATCGGGGCAGTCGGTATAGGAAACCACCACGCCCGGAGCTTCAAAGCCTGCCGCAGCCACACTGGGATAGCCCGCCTCGGCCAACAGCGCGCGGATTTTCGCGCCCAACTCGGTTTGCGCCGCCTGCAAACGCCCGAAACCCGCCGCTTCGGCTTCTTTCATCACATCGTGCAGCTTCATCAGCGCATCGGTAGGCGGCGTAGCATGGTAGGCATGGCCGCCGTTTTCAAATGCCGCCATGATTTGCAGCCATTTTTTCAAATCGAGCGCGAAGCTGTCGGATTCGGTTTGCTGCACTTTTTGATAAGCGGCTTCATTCAGCATCACCAAACCGCAGCAGGGCGAGCCGCTCCAGCCTTTTTGCGGAGCGGAAACCAACACATCGATACCGAGTTTTTCCATATCCAGCCAGATGCAGCCCGAAGCAATACCGTCAATCACCAGCAGGCCGCCCACGGCGTGCACCGCCTCGGAGAGCCGGCGGATATAGTCATCGGGCAGCATGATGCCCGATGCAGTTTCCACATGCGGCGCAAACACCACGGCGGGGCTGCCGGCGGCGATTTCGGCGCACACTTCTTCAACCGGCGCGGGCGCAAACGGCGCTTGGGCGGCATTGGGGCTGCGGGCGGACAATACTTTGCTCTCGGCGGCAATCGCGCCTTTTTCGAGAATCTGCGTCCAGCGGTAGCTGAAAAAGCCGTTGCGTATAATCAGGCATTTCTCCCCCCGCGCGAGCTGGCGCGCCACGGCTTCCATGCCCGCCGTGCCGCTGCCGGGAACCACGGCTGCGTATTGCGCGCCATATACTTTTTTCAGCGTGGCCGAAATATAGCGCATGGCCGTCTGAAATTTCTGCGACATATGATTGAGCGCACGGTCGGTGTAAACCACCGAATATTCCAACAGGCCGTCTGAATCGATTTCGGGGTGCGGCAGGGTGTTCATGATGTTTTTCTCCTCTTGGTTGCTCGGATTGCGGCCTTTGCCTAAGGCCGGGAAACGGCTTTTGATGTTAGCATTATCGGCATGGTGTGTAAAAGGTTGGAGGCCGTCTGAAAATATTTTCAGACGGCCTTTTTAAATTTTTCAGCTTTTTAATCTTTGCCGTGCTTTTCTGCCAGCCGCTGCAATGCCTGCGCCAAATCGGGGTGGTGCTGCAACCGCCCTGCGCAGTGCCTGAAACTTTCCAGCGCGGCCGCACTCAGCTTCAAGCCGTTGGTGCGGGGCGTTGGCGGCGTTTTGGGCAAAACCTTCACGCGCACGCTGCCGATATCGGAGTGCAGCGTCTGCAAACGCGGCAGCAGGCTTGGGGCAATCATGCGCAGGCGCGAAGAAACCATATTGTTGTCGGCCAGCAGAACCAATACGCCGTTTTCCACACAGGCCGTCTGAAAATGCGCACGCAGGTTGGCAGGCATCATCTGCCTGACTTGCGCGTCCAGCCGGCGCCATTGCCGCGCGCGCTCCAACAGCGCCAGCAAATGCACATCGCACCCGCACAACCGGTTCAAATCCATCACCGCCACCTTGAGTGTTGTTTTAACAAAGGCCGTTACACATCTTCTGCCATGTATATTCTGAAGCATTTTATGCCGCACACCAACGCTTCGGAGTGAAATTTTCACACATAGCCGATAATATCCCTAAAATTTGGCATAAAAAAGCGGCAGCAAAACCATAACACGTTTTCTCAAAAATGCCTGCAAAGCCAAAGAGAAGTTGAAATTCGGCCGGACTGCCGTTATTTCAGACGGCATTGCAACCCTGCCAAACGGCTTGTGTTAAAATTCGGGTTTGAATTTTACGACCCGTCTGTTTCAGCCTCAATGCCGCAAACGCATTGCGCCACAGGAAATTTCATGCTTACCAACTTAGCCAAAAAAGTATTTGGCAGCCGCAACGACCGCCTGCTCAAACAATACCGCAAAACCGTTGCCAAAATCAACGAATTAGAGCCGGAAATGCAGGCTTTGAGCGATGAAGGGCTGCAAGCCAAAACTGCCGAATTCAAACAACGCCTCGCCCAAGGCGAGAGTTTGAACGACATTCTCCCCGAAGCCTTCGCCGTTTGCCGCGAGGCCGGCCGCCGTGTATTGAATATGCGCCATTTCGATGTGCAGCTGATCGGTGCCATGGTGTTGCACGATGGCAATATCGCCGAAATGCGCACAGGCGAGGGCAAAACGCTGGTCGCCACCCTTGCCGTTTATCTCAACGCGCTGGCAGGCAAAGGCGTGCACGTGGTTACCGTAAACGACTATCTGGCCGCGCGCGATGCGGGCACTATGGAACCGCTGTATAACTTTCTCGGCCTGACCGTGGGCGTGATTGTGAGCGATATGCAGCCTTTCTACCGCCAAACCGCCTACAACGCCGACATCACCTACGGCACCAACAACGAATTCGGCTTCGACTATCTGCGCGACAACATGGTAACCGACCAATACGACAAAGTGCAGCGCGGTTTACACTTTGCCGTGGTCGATGAAGTCGATTCGATTCTCATCGATGAAGCACGCACACCGCTGATTATTTCGGGTCAGGCCGATGATAACGTGCGGCTCTACCAAGTGATGGACACAATTCCCGCACGCCTTATCCGCCAAGAAACCGAAGAAGGCGCGGGCGATTATTGGGTGGATGAAAAAGCCCATCAGGTGATTTTAAGCGAATCCGGCCACGAACACGCCGAAGCCATCCTGACCGAAATGGGGCTGCTGCAAGAAGGCGATTCGCTCTACTCGGCCGCCAACATCATGCTGATGCACCACTTAACGGCCGCCCTGCGCGCCCACACCCTGTTCCACAAAGACCAGCATTATGTGGTTCAGGAAGGCGAAATCGTGATTGTCGATGAATTCACCGGCCGCCTGATGTCGGGCCGCCGCTGGTCGGAAGGCCTGCATCAGGCCGTGGAAGCCAAAGAAGGTGTCGAAATCAAACGCGAAAACCAAACACTGGCATCAATCACCTTCCAAAACTACTTCCGCCTGTATAAAAAGCTCGCCGGCATGACCGGCACCGCCGACACCGAAGCTTTTGAGTTCCAAAGCATTTACGGGCTGGAAACCGTGATTATCCCCACCAACCGCCCGATGCAGCGCAAAGATTTCAACGACCAGATTTTCCGCACCGCCGAAGAGAAATACGAAGCCGTTATCAATGATATCCAAGCCTGTTTCGACAAAGGCCAGCCCGTGCTGGTGGGCACCACCAGCATTGAAAACTCTGAGCTGGTATCGCGCCTGCTTACCCAGGCCGGTCTGCCGCACAATGTGCTCAACGCCAAAGAACACGAGCGCGAAGCCCTGATTGTGGCGCAGGCAGGCAAGCCCAGCATGATTACCGTAGCCACCAACATGGCCGGGCGCGGCACCGACATCGTATTGGGCGGCAACGTCAAACACCAAAGCGATGCCATCCGCGCCGATGAAACGCTCAGCGATGAAGAAAAACAAAACCGCATTTCCAAACTGGAAAGCAGCTGGGAAGCCGACCACCGGCGTGTCATCAACGCCGGCGGCCTGCATATCATCGGCACCGAACGCCACGAAAGCCGCCGTATCGACAACCAGTTGCGCGGCCGCGCCGGGCGCCAGGGCGATCCCGGCTCCAGCCGTTTTTACCTCTCGTTTGAAGACCCGTTGCTGCGCCTGTTTGCCCTTGACCGCGCCGCCGCCATTCTCAACCGCCTGGCTCCCGAGCGCGGTGTTGCCATCGAACACGGCATGCTCACCCGCCAAATCGAAGGCGCACAACGCAAAGTGGAAGGGCGCAACTTCGATATGCGCAAACAGGTTTTGGAATATGACGATGTTGCCAACGACCAACGCAAAGTGATCTACCACTACCGCAACGAAATTCTCACCAACCAAGATGTGGGCGATTTGGCCAAGAGCATCCGCGAAGAAGTCATCGGCGGCTTGGTCGATACCCATATGCCGCCCGACAGCATGGAAGAACAATGGGATCTCCCTGCCATCGAATCCCAGCTGGCAGGCGAGTTCCGCATCCATGCCGATGTGCGCGGCTGGCTCCAAGAAAACAACACGCTCGACAACCAAGACGTTAAAGAACGCCTGATTGCCCAAGTGGAAAAAGAGTATGCCGACAAAACCGAGCTGGTCGGCAAACAAAATATGGCCAACTTCGAGCGCAACGTATTATTGCAGGTTATCGACAACAACTGGCGCGAACACCTTGCTGCCATGGATCACCTGCGCCAGGGCATACACCTGCGCAGTTACGCCCAGAAAAACCCCAAGCAGGAATACAAGCGCGAAGCCTTTATCATGTTCCAACACCTGTGGAACGGCATCAAACAAAACGTTGCCTCGCTTTTGACTTCAGTGCAAATCGAGCAGGCAGACGATATGATTACCGAGAGCGAACCACAAGAGCCCGCCGCCGTGCAGGCCATCCACGCCGGCGCCCCCGCTATAGAGGACGTTTTGGGCGCATCCCGCGATAACCTTGCCACTGAGGCTTTCAACCCGGCAGGCAACGACTTCAGCCCCGAAACGCTCGCCAAACAAGGCCGCGTTGTCCACCGCAACAATCTCTGCCCCTGCGGCAGCGGCCTGAAATACAAACACTGCCACGGCAAGCTGGGTTGAACGGTTGAACACCCAGGCAGAAAAAAGCCTGCCCAAGAAAAACCTGCTTCGTTAATGAAGCAGGTTTTTTTATGCCGTGGATTCATCCCGCGCAGCATAAAAAACATAAACAACCCTGCTGTTGAAAAAACCGGGTTGTTACACTTTATTTATACCGTTCAACCTTTGTTTTTTGCTGAAATCTCCATTTAATGATTTTTTGAGTATGCCAAAAACCATATTGGATCCACTCATACAGATAGTGCGGATAGTGCGGAGCCGGGGCCTGTTGCCGCTTCACTGGCTTCAATCATCATCTTTGCAGCCAAGACACAGCCGCAACGGAAATTAAAGCATATTCACGATACAGGGCACTGCAGTGCTTTCCCGCATGCTTGAGAAACCTGAAAATTTCCAAAATAAGCCTTCATACAAAATGAAAAAGTAAAAAGCACCCAAATCTTCCTCACCACGGCCGTCTGAAAAAAACCTACCGCCATTTCCACTCAGGCAGAAATAGCGGTAGGTTTTTTCAGACGGCCCAAAGCATACTGCAAGCCTTGTCTGGTTTGCACTTTGCCGCAATCAGTCGATCATAGACGACTCAGCGGGGCGTTGTTTGGTGTTAACCCTCAAAGTGAAGAACGCCGCCAAGCCCAGCAACACGCCGGCGCACATCATCGCATTAGTGGGGTTGGCCCCCAACACATGATTGAAAACCGGGCCGAAAGTAACGGTTTCGATCAGCATCGGAATCACAATCATCATATTGATGATGCCCATATACACGCCGTAACGCTCTTTCGGCACTTCGGCCACGGCAATCAAAAACGGTACGCCCATAATCGAAGCCCAAGCGATACCGAAGCCTATCATCGGCAGGAACAGCAGGTATTTATTGGTGATGTGCGGGAAAATCAGCAAGGCAACGGCCGCCATAATCAAACACAGGGCATGAACCTGCTTGGCGCTGTATTTTCTGGCCAAAGCCATCAGGCCGAAGGCAGAAATAAAGGTAACAATGTTATACCAGCCGTTTACCAAACCCGTCCAACCTACAGCCTGCTCGAAGCCCTGCTTGTCGGCCTGGGTGGCACCCCACACCGATTTTGCAATGCTCAGCGTAACGTATTGCCAATAGATAAACATGGCATACCATTGAAACAGATAAACCAAAGCCAGCTGCCACAGGGGTTTGGGCATATCCTTAATGGCCGATGCGATTTCTTTAACGGCAGGAATCAAACCGCGCGGTTTGGCGCGCATTTCTGCCAATTCTGCATCACTGGGGCGGTTTTCGGGGGTGGAAAACACCGAAATCAACACCGAGCCGATGGAGCAGACGGCACCGATATAAAACGAGCCGTACACCCAGTAGGGAATGCCGGATTCGGAAGTGCCGGTAATCCATTGCTGGAAGAAATACAGCGACACATTGGCCAGCGTGATGCCCAAACCGGTAAACACCGACTGCATCAGAAAGCCGGTAGGCTGCTGGTTGTCGGGCAGCTTGTCGGCGATAAACGCGCGGTAGGGTTCCATCGCAGTATTGTTGCTGATATCGAGCAGCCACAACATCAACACAGCCATCCACAGCGCGGTAACGTGGGGATAGAAAAACAGGCAGATACTGCAACCGACTGCGCCGATTAAGAAATACGGGCGGCGGCGGCCCAAGCCGTTTATCCAGGTTCGGTCGCTCAACGCACCGATAAGGGGCTGCACCAGCAGGCCGGTTACGGGGCCTGCCATGTTGAGAAGCGGCAGCTGGCCGGGGTCGGCCTGAAGAAAGCTGAAAATCGGATTAATGGCCGTCTGCTGCAAACCGAAGCTGTATTGAATGCCGAAAAAACCGAAATTCATCAACACAATCTGGCGCAGCGTCATGGCTACACGGTGGTCTATTCTCATAACTGAAGACTCCTTTTGATTGAAAACCTGAGAAAGTTTGTCCCGTGCGTGTGTGGTGAAAGCAAATCCTTGTTGCGGTTGCCGGTATCGCCCCTGCTGCCCGCCCAATCCACCATGATGCGGTTTCAGACGGCCCGGCTCCGATTCTTATTGTGAATGATGGTTTCAAAGCATCGCGGCTGCCGTCAACGGCAACTGCGGCCATGCTTGAACACTGCTTTCTGCCGGTGTGGCGGCAGAAAGCGGATCAGCGCATTTTCCACGCCCTGCGGCAAACCTGACGGCAACGCGCACCAAGATCAAAGCACAGTCAGGCAAATCCGCCATAAAAATATTTCTCCCTATTTATTAGGGTTTCCAATAATATTTTTGCAGATATTCGGTTCTACTTTATTTGCCGGCCTGCCGTTTTTCAGACGGCCTCAACACCCGGCCTTATCCGACTCTGCCTGCCCAGGGTTTGATCACCGACTGCCGCCACACCGTGCCGGCACCCACCACAACCGGCTGCGGCGGCAAAGCCTTGCCCGCCACGGCATCGAGCAGCATTTGCGCGGCCCGCTCCCCCATTGCGGTATAAGGCAGATCTGCGGTAGTGAGCGGCGGAAACAGCGTTTCGGCAATCGAGCGGTGGTCGTCATAGCCTGCCACCGACATCTCTTCGGGCACCTTGATACCGCGCGAACGCAAAATGCCGTACAGCCTCACCGCCATCTCATCGTTGCCGCAACACAGCACCGTAGGCGGATCGGGAAGCCTCAGCAGTTTCTCCACCGCCGCCAACAGCGATTCGCTGCGGTTGGTGTAATCCGGATAGCCCGCCAAATCCAATGCCGCATCATAAGCGATGCCCGCTTCTTCCAGCGCACGGCGGTAGCCCGCACGGCGCAGTTTGCTGGCAATCACCTGCGGCTGCAGGCTCAGATAAGCAATGCGGCGGTGTCCCGAAGCAATAATCTGCTTCACCAAGCCGTATTGCCCCCGGGCATCATCGGGCAGCACTGCCGGCGTGTCCTGCCTGTCGAAACAGTTTACCAACACCAGCGGGCAATCGGGCTTCAGCCCGGGCATATTCACCTCTTGGTGGAACTCGGCCACATACAGAATACCCTCGGCGCGGTGCTCCAAAAAAGTGCGTATCAGAGCCTCGGCCTGCCCGAAACGGTTGCCGGTGTCGGCAATCATCACGGTTTTACCCGCCTCGGCCATGGTGCGCTGTATGCCCTGCACCAAAAACATATCGGGCAGGCCGCCGCCGCTGTAGCGGTCGTAGCTGCGTGAAATCGCACCGGTAATCACCCCCACCAGCCCCGAGCGGTTGGAGCGCATAATGCGCGCGGCCGAAGAAGGAATATAGCCCAGTTGGGCTATCGCCGCCTCCACGGCGGCACGCGTTTTCGCGCTCACCGGCGCATCACGGTTTAAAACGCGGCTGACCGTTTTGGGCGACACGCCTGCCAGCCCGGCAACATCATAAATCGTGACCATATCTGCCGCTTCCTCTAAAACCTTTAACCTTTTTACCGAATCCTTTAAAAATAAAAAATCCGCTGTTTTGCTTGGCTGGCGCAAAGCATATCACAGATGACATCGGTGTCATACCGTTTTTTTATACACAAAATTGAGCAAAATCAATCTATCTTTTCATTTTTCCGCACAACTGCAACCGTTTTCAGCAACAACAGGTTGTTGGTGTTAAATTTATTTAACCGGGCGATGCACTTTCCGATGCAGGCCCATTGCCGCCCCTCGGCAACGCGCGCAGCGTCTGGAAACTTTCAGACGGCCGCCCGCTGCCTGCAATGTTTGAACTCCCACACTTTGCCAAATTTAATCCCTTGTTTTGAAAACAGACTCTCCGCTATACTGTATTTTTTACAAGCCCGCTTTCAGACGGCCTGTCCGGGCAGCAAAGTCCAGCCGCAAAGGAACAACAATGAACATCACCCAGTCTGCCGCCTGGCAAAATCTGCAGGCACACTGCGCCGACATGGCCGGCACCCATATGCGCGACCTGTTTGCTGCCGACCCGCAACGTTTCGACTCCATGCACGAAACCCTGCACGGACTGCTGTTTGACTACAGCAAAAACCGCATCAGCGAAGAAACCCTGAACCTGCTCTGCAAACTGGCCGAAACCGCCGGCCTGCCGCAGCAGGCCGAAGCCATGCGCCACGGCGGCAAAATCAACATCAGCGAAAAACGCGCCGTGCTGCACACCGCCCTGCGGCTGCCTGCCGATGCCGACCCCGTGTTGGTGGACGGCGAAAACGTCATCCCCGCCATACACCGCGAGCTCGACCGCGCGCTGGCCTTTGCCGAAAGCCTGATTAACGGCGTGCACACCGGCGCCACCGGCAAGCGCATCACCGATTTTGTACACATCGGCATCGGCGGCTCCGATTTGGGCCCGCAACTGGCTGTGCAGGCTTTGCAGCCTTTTCACAAAAACGTGCACGTGCATTTTGTATCCAACTCCGATGATGCCAACATCGCTCAAATACTTGCCCCGCTCCATGCCGAAACCACTGTTTTCTGCTTGGCCAGCAAATCGTTCGGCACCCCCGAAACCCTGCTCAATGCCCATGCCGCCCGCGCATGGTTCCGCGATGGCGGCCTGCGCGAAGCCGACATCGCCCGACACTTTGCCGCCATTTCCAGCAATGTGGAAGCCGCGCACAACTTCGGTATTCCGCCCGACAACGTGTTTGCCATGTTTGACTGGGTAGGCGGCCGCTATTCTGTGTGGTCGGCCATCGGCCTGCCCGTGATGGTGGCCGTGGGCGGCACCCACTTCCGCAAATTTCTCAGCGGCGCACACGCCATGGACGAGCATTTCTTCCACACGCCGCTGCGGCACAATATTCCCGCCCTGCTGGCCTTAATCGGCATTTGGTACAGCAATTTCTGCGGCGCGCACGGCCAGGCCGTTGTTCCCTACAGCCACAACCTGCGCCGCCTGCCCGGCTATCTGCAGCAACTCGATATGGAAAGCAACGGCAAACACCGCACCCTGCACGGCGGCAAAGTGGAACATCACACCGGCGGCATCGTGTTCGGCGAAGAAGGCGTAAACTGCCAACACGCTTTCTTCCAATTGCTGCACCAGGGCACACGGCTGGTTCCCGCCGATTTCATCGTGCCGATGCGCACCCCCTACAAAATCGGCCGCCAGCACCGTTTCACCGTTGCCAATGCCTTCGCCCAAACCGAAGCCCTGATGCGCGGCAAAACGCAACACGAAGCCCTTGCCGAACTGCTCCACCTGCCCGAACCCGAGCGCAGCAGCCTGGCGGCACACAAAGAATTTCCCGGCAACCGCCCCAGCAACAGCATTCTGCTTGAAACGCTCGACCCCTTCCGCCTCGGTATGCTGATTGCGATGTATGAACACAAAATCTTTACCCAAGGCGTGGTGTGGGGCATCAACTCATTCGACCAATGGGGCGTGGAATACGGCAAGGCGCTGGCGAAAAACATCGAGCCCGAGCTTGCCTTGGCGCAAGAGCTGCACCACGATTCCTCCACCAACGGGCTGATTGCGTTTTACCGCCGCTGCAACCCTTAAGCTGCTTTTCCGGCAGACTGAAGTTTTTCAGCAACCGTTATGCAATACAATATGCTTGGGCCGTCTGAAAACATTTATTTTTCAGACGGCCTTGTACAATACCCTCTCCGCCCGCATACCGCATCAACATGGAAAGCCGACACCCCCGCCCCTCACCTTATCCGCGCCGCAGCCGCAAACACACGCCGCCGTTTTGGCAGGCCGACAAACCTTATCTGCACGAACACAATATCAGCGATGCACGTTTCCGCCTGCTGGGCTATCTGATGGCACTGCTGGCCGGCGCAATCAATGCAGGCGGCTTTTTTGCGGTAGCACGCTACACCTCGCACGTTACCGGCGAAATGTCCCACGCAGCCGACATGGCGTATTTGGGCGAATGGCGTTTGGCACTCACCGCCCTTGCCGGCATGGTGTTTTTTATTAGCGGGGCGGCGCATTCGAGCTGGGTGATTCTGTGGGCGAAGCGGCAGCGTTTCCGCGGCGGCTTCGGCTTTTCGATGTGGCTGGAAGCGGTGTATCTGCTGTTGTTCGGCGCCGTGGGCGCCATTGTGGCCGACTGGCACAGCGGCAGCCTGCCCGTTGCCGCCATGCTGCTGCTGTGTTTTATCATGGGTATGCACAATACCGTGATAACGGTGTTGTCGGGCGGCTCCATCCGCTCAACCCACATGACGGGCACAGCAACCGATTTGGGCATAGAAATTTCCAAAATGCTGTATTACAACCGCAGCAACAACCCCAAACTGCCGCATATCCACACCAACAAACCCAAAGCCAAACTGCTGGCCGGGCTGCTGGCCGCCTTTTTGGCCGGCGGGCTGATCGGCGCATGGGGTTATCACAGTGTCGGCCACTATTTCGCCCTGCCGGTGTCGGCAGTATTGTTTGTGCTGGGGTTCGGCTCGATAGGCTACGATGTAAAACTGCGGCTCAAACTGATGCTGGTGCGCCGTTTGCAGCAACACCGGCGCGGCAGATAAGTGATACTGTGTTGTAAAAGATACGCTTCGGGCATTCAGACGGCCTTCGCGGCGCGCAAAAAGCAACAAACCGCTGCTGCAATGTAATATCAAGTTAAGCAAACTGTTGTGCCGCGCCGATGTCTTATATAGTTTGCGCGATGGCAAACCCCGCTCCGGTTTGCCGCATATCGAATGATTTTGAAAGGAAACCCATGAAAACATTGAAATCCTTAACCGTATTGGCCGCCGCTTCGGCCATGATGTTGGCAGGCTGCGTAACCGACCCCGTTACCGGCCAGCAAAAAACCAGCAAAACCGCCATATACGGCTTGGGCGGCGCAGCCGCCTGCGGTATCGTAGGCGCACTGACCCACGGCGGCAAAGGCGCGCGCAACTCTGCGCTGGCCTGCGGCGCAGTCGGTGCAGGCATCGGCGGCTACATGGATTATCAAGAGAAAAAACTGCGCGAGAGCCTGGCAAACACCAATGTGGAAGTGGAGCGTCAAGGCAACCAAATCAAACTGGTCATGCCCGAGAGCGTAACATTTGCCACCAACAGCGCCTCCCTGAGCGGCAATGCGATGGATGCGCTGAACAAAGCGGCCGAAACCCTGGTGCAATATCCCGACACCACCTTAACCGTGGCCGGCCACACCGACACCACCGGCTCCGATGCCATCAACGAACCGCTCTCCAAACGCCGCGCTCAAGCCGTGGCTGCCTATCTGAACCAGCGCGGCGTAGCCGCTTCGCGCCTGAGCACCATCGGTTACGGCTCGCGCCAGCCGGTTGCGTCTAACGCCGCCGCCGAAGGCCGCGCCAAAAACCGCCGTGTAGAAATCCTGATCAACCCCGACCAAAACGCCGTGCGTGCCGCGCAACAACAACAGTAAACATCGGTCAGATATACACAAGCATGTAAAAATGCACCCCCTTTTCATGGGGTGCAATATATCAGGCCGTTTGAAACACAAGGCCGTCTGAAACTCCAGACGGCCTTATGTTTGGATTCAAACAGCCTGTTTTTTTAACCGCAACCGGCAATATTCAGCAGCGCATTGGCTCCAACACCTGCCCGCATCAGCCGCAATAACGGCGGCAACGGCATTCTATGCCCGCTCCCCAAACGGTGCACTCTTTTTAACTTTCGGCAGGAAGCGATTGCACTATCGTGGACATCTTTTATTTTCGGCATAAAACAGCCGGCCGCAGCATAACCATCATACAGACCGACCCTGTTGCCGCTTGGGCGGCAGAACCGTTCCTTTGCACTAAGCACGGCAACACCGCAACGAAAATAAATAAAGTGGGTTTGCAATAACCGTCTAGAACGCGCAAAAACAAGGGAAAACCGTATAGCGTTTAAGCATACCCCAAAATCACAAAACCGATATGTCCGACACAAATCAAGCAGTATGGTATAAAAATTGTAAACAGCCCGGCCTTTCCCAACATTTCAGGCCGTCTGAATCATTCTAGGCCGTCTGAAAATATTTTCAGACGGCCTTTCAAACCCAATACATTATCCCTCTTTTAACGGCTGCCCATCTTGGAAAACAGGTTCGACACCCGCACCCGCTGCACGGCATGGCTTTTAAGGCAAAGGCAAGAAAATAAAACGATACCGCCGTCTCCGCGCAGTAAGGGGCAATGCACAGAGGCATAAAAAAACACAAAGCCGTCTGAAAACACTTTTCAGACGGCCTGAATGAATTTTGCAAAGGTCTCGGCCTTAATCTGTTTTCCGGCACCCCTCACGAACAGCACGGTATGGCGTTCTGCGCAAGATACGCTTGGCAACCCAACCCTAGTGGGTGCTTCTCCCAAGCAGCGCCTAATCCAACTGTGTTACCGTTACTGGCAGATTGCGCACCGCTGCCATAGTGGCCGTGTGTGCCTGCTGCTGTTTGCGGAACTCGGCCATATTGGCGGGGGTGAGTTTCGGTGTCGGCAATGCAATGGCTGTGGGGTTCATATGCTGGCCGTTTTTGCGTACTTCATAATGCAGGTGGGGACCGGTCGAGCGGCCTGTGCTGCCCACATAGCCGATAACTTCGCCTGCCTTAACCCGCCCGCGTGCTGCCGAAAACGCGCTCATGTGGGCATAGAGGGTTTCGATGCCGTTGCTGTGCTGCAAAATCACGGTGTTGCCGTAGCCGCCCTGCCAGCCTTTGAAGGTCAGCTCGCCATCGGCCGTGGCACGGATGGGTGTACCGGTGGCGGCAGCATAATCGATGCCCGTGTGCATTTTCACCGTGCGTAAAACAGGGTGCAGCCGCACACCGTAGGGGGAAGAAATGCGCACATAATCTACCGGCTTCACGTTGAAGCCTTCATGCAGGCGCAGCGATTTGCCGTTTTGGTCGTAATAGCTGCCGCTTTCTTCATCGCCCTTGCCCTGGCTGTAATAATAGGCTTGGTAGGTTTTGCCTTTTTTCACCACCTCTGCCGCCAAAATATCGCCGGTGGCCATTTCCTGACCCCGGAAATACATACTGTTATACAGCAGGCGGATAGAATCGCCGTTGGTGAGCTCATCCACATTCACCATATCGTGAAAAATCTCATTGAGCGATTCGCGCACTTCCACCGGCACGCCGGCCTGCGCCAATGCGCCGCGCGCCGAAGTGCGCACCTGCACCGCACGCAGCGTGGGCATGGTTTCCATCTCAACGGCAGAAGTGGAAGTGCGCCACTTGCCGTTTACTTTTTCCAAGGCCACCAAATCGCGGAAGCCGTTGTCGTCGTCGTTGAAAAACTGCACATCGGTGATGTTGCCCGATGCATCGAAACGCACATTGACCGACTGCCCGGCGCGCAGTTGGATCATGCTGCGGTCAATCGAATTGCGCGCCAGCACTTCGCGGATTTCTTCGTCCGACACCCCCATGCGCTGCAACACATCGGTGAGCGAATCGCCCGGTTCCACCGCTTCCTGTGCCCAATAGCTGCCCTGGAACGTACCGCTTTCCACATAAACCGGCGGCAGCTCTTCCATCACGCGCTCGGCGCGGTAAAGCTCGGGCCGGGGCTTCGGATCATTAACAGCATAAGCCGCCACCATGCCGGAAACCGGCAGCATCAGCCCCAAAATCGACCAGCGCACAGGTTTATTTTGCCAAAAACGCCCCACCGCGGCCACGGCAGGCACGCTTGAAATCGACAACAATGCCAAACGGATGGGTTTGACTGCGGTTTTGAACGCCGCCCTTGATTGGGTGGTTTTCGGCACCGATACTTTCGGCATGCGGATTTTGGGCGCGGTGATTTTTGGCAGTTTCGGCAAAGCAATCTTGCTGCGCGAAGCTGCTGCTTTCTGCCCTGCGTAAACCGCAGCGGCAGCAGCCAATTTTTCTGCCGCGCGCTCCGAAACGGAAAGGGTGGTTTCGGATTCGGCAACGCTTATCGCAGTAGCAGGTATTTCCTCCGCTTCACCCGCCATCAACGCCGCTTCCGCTTTTCGAGCTTCCACGACAGTGGCGGCTTGCTCCGTTTCAGCCGCAACGGTTTCAGATTCTGTTGTCTCCAATGCGGCAATTGCGGGTTGCCCTCCAACTTCTGCAATAACGGCCTGCGCCGCTTCTGCCGCAACGGTTTCAACAACCGGCACATTGGTTTCTGTAACAACTGCACCTGCAGCGGCTTTGGCCGCATCTGTTGTTTCAAAGGCCGTCTGAACGGTTGGCTCCGCTGCATTTTCAATGGCTGCAGCCGCAACGGTTTCAGACGCAATCTGCGGTTTCTGTTCGATAAACAGCGAAGGCTTCACATTGAGGGCGGGAGCATACAAGCCCGACAACGGTTGGTTTATGGTGATTTTTGCCGTTGCCACCATTTTTTTTGCGGAAACAGCAGCCGCAATAGCTTGGGGCTGAATCTTGGATTGCGCCGCAACGGTTTCCTTAACCGCAACTGCCGCTGCATTTTTTTCTGCTGCCGCGCCAACAGCAGGCTCTTTAGCCGTTTCTTTTTCTTGATAACCAACCGCCCCGCGCTTCACCAATACAGGCTCCACCGGCACTGATTTCATCGCAAACGGTGTGGTCATCATCGGCTCGGCAGCCAACAACGCGGGCTCGACCACCGGGCTGACCAAATCGGGCATTTCCTCAAAAGGAAGGGCCGCCGTTTTTTCACGCGCGGGCCGCACGGGTTCGAATGCGGCAGCGCTTTCTACAGGCGCAACCTTGCGCTCCGCTTCGGCATCGGTATGCCGGACAGGCTCGGGTTTCGCCGGACGCGAAACAGGCGCATCGGATACCGCCTCGGCCTCATTGCTTTCTGCCAAGGACTTTAAAAACATACTCAAGGGCTTTGTCATACCAGGCCTCTTATCTTGATTGCCGGGCGGGATTTCCCGCCATGATTCTGCTACTGCATTGATTTTCACAAAAATTATATCTTTTGATTTCTCATTTGAAGTGTATCACAAAACCACTCCCCCTGCTTTAAAGGCGAAGTTTCGCTGCGTGAAAAATCCGCACAATAGCGTAAAATATACATAGCTTTTATCTGCACATGAATTCCCCCATGCATCTTACTTTAGCCCTCCCCGCCCTGAACCGCAACACTGATGCCGCCCAGCCGGCAACCGTTTTGCCCTCGCTCAATAAAATGATGCGTTTCGGTTCCTATACCGCAACACCCGCGCGGCCGTCTGAATTTTACGGCCGTTTTTTATGGCACGGCAGCCTTCTGGAGCGTGCCAAACCGGCTTTGGGTATCGGCCCGGAGCAGGCGGCGGTGTTTGCCAGCCCGGTTTGGCAGCAGATGGGAATGCACCATATGGATATGCTCGGCGGCGGCGATATTCAAATTCAGGCACACGAAGCCGAAACGTTCTGCCTCGGCCTGAGCCGTTTTTTGCAAACCGACGGCTGGCACTTCCACCCACTACGCCCCGACCTGTGGCTGGTTGCCCTGCCCGCGCAGCCCGACTGGCAGGCGGCACCGGTTTTAGACGTGCTCGGCAGAATCGATGACTCTGTCCGCGCCGAAGGTACCGGCAGCCGCGTGTGGCTGCAAAAGCAAACCGAAATCCAAATGTGGCTGCACGCCCACCCGCTCAATGCAAAGCGCGCCGCCGCACGGGTTCCTACCGTCAACGGCGTGTGGCTGTGGCGCGATATAGCGGGCAGCCGCGCCGGCAATCCTTTGTTGGGCAGCAGCAGCCCGTGGGCGCAGTTTTACCCGGGCAGCCGCACCGGTGCGCCTGATGATTTCGATGCCTGGATGGAAACAACGCGCAGGCACAACCGCCCCGTTTCAGACGGCCTGCTGTTTTTAGACGACCTGGCCGTTACCCGGCATACCGATGATGCGTGGGCATATAAAGAGATTTTGGAAAGCTGGGAACAACGCTGGTTTGCCCCATTGTGGCAGGCTTTGCAGCAAGGCCGTCTGAACAGCCTCACCATCGCCACAGACGGCCCTCAGGGCGGCAGCCTCACGCTCAACCCCAAAGCAGCGCGGGCGTTTTGGAAGAAAAAGAAAACCTTTGCAGGAAATTTAGGCGGCTAGCAAAAACAAGGCTTGTGTAACCGGGGTTCCGGCAAAACCCGCTTTGACCGAGGTCTTTGCAAAAATATCTTAAATGAAATGCCGTCTAAAAAGCTTAAATACCGTTATTCCGGCGCAGGCGGGAACTTGGGTTGAAATATTCAAGTATGGATTAAACAAATAATTGGATAACAAACTCCCGCACCCCGTCTTTGCGGGAACGGCGGCCGACTTCTTGCAGTGTTTTTGATCTTTGGCAAAAGCATCAGGCCGTCTGAAAATATTGTAAAACAGCAAAAAACCATACCGCACCCAACCTTGCCCCGAAAGCAAGGTTTTACAACCCTGTTGAAACGTGTTCCACCCATGCTGCATTGCCGGGCACTTCACCCTGCCCCGTTGTGTGCCGCACACTGCGGGCGAGGCTTGAAAAGGCCGGGTTGCCTGCCTTTTATGCGGGTTGGCTTGTGTTTTGCCAAAATAATGATTTTGTGGTTTTTGAGTGTTTTTATTTTCACCAACGGCGCGGTTTTGCCCTGCCCTGCGGCATTCTCGGCACCCGCCAAAATCTCAAAACAAGCTTCAGGCAAACACGAAAAGTATGATTTTCTACAACAGTCTATGCCTTGTTATTTCTGCCTTCGCGAAGATAACGGCAACCCATTTTTTTGAGATGCTCTGCGCTCTGCTGATGATGCCTGATTTTGGAAACGCCCCGGGCCGGCGTATTTTGCCGCAACCTTTTTCAGACGGACTCAGGCAGTTTGAGAAAATTATCGCGGTAATAGCGCATCTCTTCGATGCTTTCGAGAATATCGTCCAAAGCCTGATGCGAGCCTTTTTTCACCACGCCTTTATACACGGCCGGATGCCAGCGGCGGGCGAGCTCTTTCAGGGTGGACACATCGAGATTGCGGTAATGGAAATACGCTTCCAGGCGCGGCATATAGCGCACCATAAAACGGCGGTCTTGATGAATGGTGTTGCCGCACATCGGCGTGGCTTTTTCAGGAACCCACCGGCTCATAAAATCCAACAGCCGCTGCTCCACCTCGGCTTCGCCCAAGCGCGATTCGCGCACGCGCTGCGTGAGGCCGGTTCGCGCGTGGGTGGCGGTGTTCCATGCGTCCATATTGTCCAGCAGCTCATCGCTTTGGTGCACGGCATACACTTCCGACTGCGCCAGCACGTTTAAATCTTGATCGGTAATAATCATCGCCACTTCGATGATGCGGTCGGCATCGGGATTAAGCCCGGTCATTTCCATATCAAGCCAACAGAGATTATTTGCGTTTTGAGTCATTTTTCAGACGGCCTGTTTACTGTTTTTGTCGAAACATGATTATACAAGAATTTTACGGCAAGCCCGTCTGAACGGTTTTTCAGACGGCCGCTACCCTGCGGTCATTCCCGCGCCCGCACCTACCAGTTGCGCAATAATATCTAAAACGGTTTTCTGCTCCGCACTCAGTTTCTCCACATTGCAAGTGCCGTACAGCCGTTCCGACAGATACGGATCGCTGTCTCCGCTCCGCCCGTTGCAACGGCCGCACCTGAAGCATCTGCTGCTTTTACAGTGGCAGCGACCAAAATGCCGTGTGTCAGAATCCAGGCGGTTTCTTGGCAGTCAGTTTGGCGGTCGGGGTTTTGCCGCTGAGCAGGTTTTCCTGTACCAAGTCTTTGAAGTATTGTCCTATAGCATAAGCACCGATAGGGTTAAGTGCGGCTGCAGCAATGCTCAAACCGCTGTTAGCCGGGGCGGCCAATGCGCTGGCTATGCTGCTGATGCCCACATTCAGGTATTACATTACAGCTTCTGTACTTTATCGTTATAGTCGACTCCGCTGATTTTCTAGCTGCTTTTTTGCGCTTAGCTAATTGACCTGTTGATTGACCCTGTAGATAGGCGATGTTTTGTCCGAACTGCTGCGTTACCCGCTGCACATCCAACTCTCACCGCGCCCGCTCCGGGTCGAAGCGGCTGTTCAAACGGCCTGAGTTGACTTCCGCGGTTTCGGTGCGTATGGCGGTATAGACAGATCAGGCCTATCCGCCTGTTTGGCCTTTACCGATGGAAATGTTGTGGGTACCGATGTCACTGTGGTTGGTGCTGCTCCGACTGAGAACCTCGCGCCCAAAGCCTATGCTTTGGCTGTGGACTGCCTCCGCCCGATAACAGCCGGCAGCCCGCCCCGACACAGGAACAACAGCAGAAGTGTAAAAGGCGAGAAAATACAAACGAAAAGCGGAACAAAGGTCCATGATGAAGTTAGATAGGCATGGTTGGGTTAAACGCGCATATAGCGAAAGCATAATAATATGATGAGCAGATTTTAAAAAACCAAGTAGAACCTCTTTGCGGAGTGTTTGAAGAAACTGGCGGCTCGGATAAAAAAAACAATAGTTGTTTATGCTATCAGGCTGTCTGAAAACTTTTTTCAGACAGCCCTAAGGGCTTGCGCCTGTGTGCCTGACGGCATATTTATGCCCGCTAAGGTACATCTACTTTTTATAGAAACTGCGGCCCGTCAGCCGTGGTAGCGCATGACGATTTCGGCCAGCCTGCCCAGATAATGCGCATCGGTGCCGTTAAAACAGCCCGTGGTTTCGGCATCAGCATCGAGCACGGCCATCAGGCGGCGGGTTTTGTCCCACACGGGCACAACGATTTCGGATTGCGACAGTGCCGAGCAGGCGATATGGCCGGGGTAACGGTTCACGTCTTCCACCACAATAGTGCTGCCTTTTTCCCAAACACGGCCGCACACGCCGCGCCCGTAGGCAATGCGCGTGCAGGCCGGCGGCCCCTGAAACGGCCCCAACACCAGTTCGCGGCGGTTGTGGTCGGCCAGATAAAAGCCCACCCACAGCCAGCCGAACGATGCTTTCAACACCGCGCTGATGTTGGCGAGATTGGCCCTCAGGTCGGGTTCGCCCCGAATCAGGCTTTCGATTTGCGGCAGGATTTCCTGATAAATTTCCACTTTGGTGGTGCCGCCGGTTTGAATGGTGTGCATGGTGCGGGCTGCCTGTGTCAAAAAACAGCCGCTATTGTTGCACAGCCGCGCGGCAGGTCAAGTATTACGGTTGCAATCAACAGCCAAACTTTGCCGCATCTTGTTTTTTTCAGACGGCCGCCTTTTTCAAAACTGCCGGCCGTCTGAAACACTCTGCCCCATATCCCCGCATCTATAGCGGCAGCCGGATAATCAGGGGCGGGGCAGGGCAAGCCTGCCCGTACGCTCTGATGCAGGCGGGGGCTATGCCGTACCGCTTTTATTTTGTTTTACGATACAATACGGGCTTTTCCCGCATTTTCCCGTTTCATGTCTGCCAAAATCCAAACCCGCCCGTTCAACCCCAATATCTGCCAAAGCCTGATCGAAGCCGGCACCGACCCTTTGCTGGCGCGCCTGTGCGCGGCGCGCGATGTGGCTTCGCCGGCCGAGCTTGACGACAAACTGGCCGCGCTGCTGCCCTACCAAAGCCTGAAAAACTGCACGGCGGCGGCGGCGCGGTTGGCCGATGCGATGCAGCGACGCGAGAAAATCCTGATTGTGGCCGACTACGATGCCGATGGCGCCACTGCCTGCGCGGTCGGCATGAAGGGTTTGGGCGCAATGGGTGCAACGGTGGATTTTCTCGTGCCCAACCGTTTCGAACACGGTTACGGCCTCACGCCCGAGCTGTCTGAAACCGCCGCCGCCCGAAATGTGGATTTAATCTTAACGGTGGACAACGGCATCGCCAGCCTCGCCGGCGTGGCGCGCGCGCAGGCATTGGGCATCGATGTTGTCATCACCGACCACCACCTGCCCGCCGAGCGCACACCCGACTGCATCATCGTCAATCCCAACCAGGCAGGCTGCACGTTTGCCGGCAAAAGCCTGGCGGGCGTGGGCGTGATTTTTTATGTGTTGGTGGCTCTGCGCGCCGAATTGCGCCGACGCGGCTGGTTTAAGCCGTCTGAACACGCCCATTCTGTTTCAGACGGCCTGCCCGAGCCTAATTTGGGCGAACTGTTGGATTTGGTGGCGCTGGGCACGGTGGCCGATGTGGTGCCGCTGGATCACAACAACCGCATTCTCGTATCGCAGGGGCTGAAGCGTATGCGTTCGGGCAAAATGCGTCCCGGTATCCGCGCCCTGTTTGAAGTGGCGCGGCGCGACTGGCGCAAAGCACAGCCTTTCGATATGGGCTTTGCACTGGGGCCGCGCATCAATGCCGCCGGCAGGTTGGACGATATGTCGGTGGGCATCGCCTGCCTGCTGGCCGAGAGTGATGCCGAAGCGCAAACCCTCGCCGCCCGCCTAAACGGCTTGAACATCGAGCGGCGCGAAATCGAGCAATCGATGCTGCAAGACGCGCTCGATGCCTGCCCCGCCGCGCTGCCCCCCGGCCAAACCACGCTGGTGGCCTACCGCAGCGACTTCCACCAGGGCGTTATAGGCATTGTTGCCGGCCGTCTGAAAGAGCGCTTCTACCGCCCCGCCATCGTGTTCGCCCCCGCCGGCAACGGCGAAGTGCGCGGCTCCGGCCGCTCCATTGCCGGCCTGCACCTGCGCGATGCGTTGGATTTGGTGAGCAAACGCCACCCTGATTTGATTTTAAAGTTCGGCGGGCACGCCATGGCGGCGGGTTTGAGCATACGCGAACACGATATCGATGCTTTTCAGACGGCCTTTGAAAACGTGGTGCGCGGGCTGGTTTGCGAAGACGATTTGTCGCAAACCTACCTCACAGACGGCAGCCTGCCCGCCGCCGAGCTCACCCTCGAGCAGGCGCAAAACCTCGCCCGCCATGTGTGGGGGCAGGGGTTTGCACCGCCGAGCTTCACCGATGAATTTGCCGTTGTCCGCCAGCAGCCCATGGGCGTGAACCACAAAAAAGCATGGCTGCAAAAAGAAGGCCGCGAATTTGAAGCCATGTTTTGGCGTTGCACCGAAGAGATTCCCGCGCGCGTGCGCACGGTTTACCGCCCCGTGGCCAACGAATGGCGCAACAACACTGAATTGCAGCTTTATATCGATTATTGGGAAGCGGCCTAGCCGGCCTTGATGGAAAGGCCGTCTGAAAACAAATGCCGCATCCGTTTGCAAACGGCCTGACGCTCTTGCAACTCCGCAAGAAGTTTATTGGCCGACCCATTGCCGCAAATGCAGTATTGAAACCTTTCAGACGGCCTAAGTGTTTTGGGAAGGTTGCAGCCCGCTACTTATCGTGCCCTTCTGTTTCCGGCACAAGGCACAGCCAAATAAAGGCCGTCTGAAGCATTTCAGACTTATCGTGCCCCTTATTTCCGCACCGACACAGGCTTGGGCAGCATAAACCATACGCCGTTTGGGCGGCCTGCAAACTACTTTTCCCAACCAAGCGCAGCAACGCCGCAGCAGAAATAAGCGGGGTTACTATAAAGAAAGCGCAACCGTTATTTTCCTGCCGTACTGTTTCGGCAGGGCTGTGCCGTAAGGCAGGGCTGTGCCGTAAAAGGTAAAGCAAATGAACACCATCTATCTCGCTTCCGGCAGCCCGCGCCGCCGGGAAATTCTCGAAAACCTCGGCTACCGCGTTGCCCGCCTGCACGCAGAAACCGATGAAACTCCTTATCTGCACGAAGCCGCCGCCGCTTATACGGCACGAATGGCGTTTGAAAAAAACGCCGCTGCCGTTGCCCATTGGCAGGCACAACGCCCTTTCGCTCCCGAATACCCACTGTTAAGCGCCGACACCACCGTGGCCCTGCACAACCGCATTCTCGGCAAACCGCAATCTATAGCCGATGCCGCCGATATGTTGCGCCGGCTTTCCGGCACCACCCATCAGGTATTGACTGCCGTATGCGTTTATTGGCAAAGCAGTACCCATGCCCTGCTGCAGCAGAGCGATGTTACCTTCAAAACCCTGAGCGAAGCCGAAATTGCTGCCTATATTGCCTGCGGCGAGCCAATGGACAAGGCCGGCGCCTACGGCATTCAAGGGCTGGGCGGAGTGTTTGTGGAAAATCTGCGCGGCAGCTTTACCGGCGTGATGGGGCTGCCTGTGTTTGAAACCGTGTCGCTTCTGAAAAGCCTGGGTTTGAACACCCCGCCCTTTTCAGACGGCCTGCAGGCATCCGCCGGTTGAGCGCGTTTATCTGCCAAACAGATAAACCCGGCCGTCTGAAAAAGCATCGTGAAAAGGCCTTTTAAACGGCATCATTCATGATTAAGGTATTTCGGCAAAGGCCGAAGGCCGTCTGAAAAAGATATTCAGACGGCCCTCGCAGCATCGGTATTGTCCGCCGCAGATACCGCCTTTAACCGGCACGCACGCTCTGCAGCCGAACCATACGGTTAATCCGCAAAAACAAAACGGGATACCGTCTGCAGAGGATGGAACAACCCGGCCGGGCTGAAACCGTGATTATTTTAAATCGGACCGGAGTGCCGCCGAAGCATCTGCCCCGATGTAACAGCCGTCCGGGACTTTTGCAAAAATATCTTAAAAAGGCCGTCTGAAATGTTTGAGCCGTTATCAGCCTTTATTTCATAAGCTACTGAAATAAAATGATTTATTATTCCCATGCCGAATTCCCCTCCTAAGCAGGAATGACGGGATTCAGGTTTTCGGGAGCATGGTTTGATTTTGACAAAAGCCCCAGGCCGCGTATTTCGGCGCGGCCTTTAAAAAAGGTTCAGACGGCCTCTGATCCGATGCCGCCCGGATGCCGGATAAAAAAACAGGCCGGCATGGCGCCGGCCCGATTTTTTATCCGGCGGGATGCTGCAAACCGCTCTAACCGATATTGTCCGCCATCGCTGCCTGTTCGTTTTCCGGCTTTTTCTCCATGATAACCGCCAGTTGTGCGGCCACACCTTGCTCTATTTTGGTTAAGCTGTCTGCGTGGGCTTCGTGGTAGGCCTCTTCCAGCGCGAAGGCAAAACCGGCCGCATCGGTGCCGCCGTGGCTTTTGACCACCACGCCGCGCAGACCGAGAAAAATGGCGCCGTTGAAGCGGCGGGGATCAAATTTGTTTTTAAAGCCTTTCAATGCCGGCATCGAAACCAACGCGGCGGCTTTGGTAAACATATTGGCCTGAAATTCCTGCTTGATGGCTCCGCCCATAAATTTCACTGCGCCCTCTATGGTTTTCAGCACGATATTCCCCACGAAACCATCGGCCACAATCACATCGACCTTGCCTGAAAATACCGCGTTACCCTCAACGTTGCCGACAAAATTCAGATTGCCCGCTTTGAGCAGTTCGAAAGCCCGCTTAACGGTTTCGGTGCCTTTGATGTCTTCGGTGCCCACATTCAGCAGACCCACGCGCGCACGGCCGCCGGCCGGATAAAGCGCCTGATAAAGCTCGCTGCCGATAACGGCAAACTGCATCAATTGCTCCTCGGTGCAATCGACATTCGCCCCCAAATCCAACATCAGGGTCATGTGGCCGCTGGAGGACGGCAGAAATTTGGCAATCGCCGGCCGCTCGATGCCGGGAATGGTTTTCAGCACGAAACGTGCCGTTGCCATCAGCGCGCCGGTATTGCCCGCCGATACGGCAGCCTGCGCCAAGCCCTCTTTCACCTGGTTGATGGCGATGCGCATCGAAGAATCTTTTTTGTTTTTCAAGGCAAGCTGGGGTGCTTCGTCCATCTCCACCACTTGCGCGGCGTGTTGCACGGTAATGCGGTCCATCGGCGCGTGCGCGGCAGCCAGCGCGGCTTTCAAAGGCACCTCGTCTCCAACCATAATCAGATTGACGTTGCTCTGCCGGTTTAAAAAAGCCACAGCACCGGGAACGGTAACGCTCAATCCGGCATCGCCGCCCATGGCATCAACGGCCAAAGTAATCATTATATGTTTCTCCATGCTGTATCAATGCTTCAGACGGCCTGATATCCGGCCGCGAAACCTGCCGCCTACTCTGCGGCCTGCGCTGCCAGGCGGTTGTGTTCATCGATATCCTCGGCATCCCACGGATAGTTAATCCACCAATCAGGCACGGTCAAACCACTGAAATAAGGCATATTTCCAGGCAGCCTGCCTTGCTTTTCTTTGATTTTTTCATGTAACACGGCAATGCCCACCGTGCCGAACGGCTCTTTTTCCAACTCGTTTAGGCAAAATTCGAGTGTAACGCGGCTGTCGTCCACTTCGTCCACCACCAACACGTTTTTTCCGCGCAGGGTTTCGGGAACGGGATCAAGCCATTGGATTTTTTTCACACTCTCGGTTGCCCGACCCTGCCTATCACTGTCGTAATATGCGGTGGTTACGGCGTAAATCGGAATGCCTAAAAAGCAGCGCAGAATCCGCGCGGGGATAAAACCGCCGCCGCCGATGGCAATCATGGCATCGTAACGCACCCCTGATGCCTTGATTTTTTCTGCAAGCTGCCCGATAACGCGGTGGATATCGTCATAGGTGTACCAGACTTTCTTTTTCATCATATCAATACCGGCAATGCCGCAGGCCACCTTTTTTGTGAAGGTTTCAGATAACCGGGCTTTCAGACGGCCTGATTTTTACTGACGCACCCAACCTGCGGTGTTTAACGCAAAAAAGCCAGCAATTGCGGTTGGACGGCAATCTTCTGGCTTTCGTTCATCATTGGGGCAAAGCGGATTATCCTTTGGCTTTCACCACTTTGCGGCCACGGTACATACCGTTGGGCGAAATATGGTGGGGGCGGTGTACTTCGCCGGTTGCGCCGTCAACCGACAGGGCGGGCGCGGTCAAAGCATCGTGCGAGCGGTGCATACCGCGGCGGGAAGGGGATTTTTTGTTTTGTTGAACGGCCATTTCAAGCTCCTAAAAATATAAAACGGTAAAGCCGGGTCAGCGGCTGCTTTTGAGCCCTGCCAAAACGGCAAACGGATTGGGTTTGTCTCGGTTGACCTCTCCGGCAACGGCATGGGCGCAGTTTTCATGACGCGGAGAAAACGGCAGAGCCATCAGGATTTGGTCTTCCACCAAAGTGCGCACATCAAGCGTCTCTTCCGCCACCATGCCCTCCAAATCCTCATCGGAGAGCATGGCTTCGTCCAAACCGGCTTCGCTGTCGAATAACACGATACGGCCGGCTTCGTTGAAATCAAACGGCATCGGCTGCATACAACGCTGGCACACCAGCGGCACGCTGCCCGTTACGGTCAAATCGAGAAACAACCGCCCGAAGCGGTCTTGCCCGCCTTTGAGGGCAAACCACACCTCGGCCTGCTTGTCGGCAAAATATTCGTGCGACCAAACGCGCTCGTCCAACCGGCTCAGTAAAAACCGGCCTTGAAGGCTCTGCTTTTCGGCGGCGAAAGCGGCAGGGTCAATCAAATTAAGGTCTGACATAAACGGGGTATGATATAATTTCATTGCTTTAACGTCAATGTTTTTACACATATGAATACAAATCTGCCGCTTGTTTTAGGCTCGGGTTCGGTGTTCCGCCAAGCCCAACTGCAACGCTTGGGCGTTTCTTTTCAGACGGCCCGTCCCGATTTCGATGAAACGCCGATACCCGGCGAAACCGCAGAACAAACTGCCCTGCGTTTAGCTGTCGGCAAAGCCCGCTCGCTGGCCGGCAGATTTCCGCAGGCGTTGATTATCGGCGCAGACCAAGTGGCTTGGTGCAACGGTCTGCAGCTCAGCAAGCCGATGAGCGTTGCAAACGCACAACAGATGCTGGCGCAATCGAGCGGGCAGCGCATCGTGTTTTACAGCGCGCTCTGTCTGCTCAACACTGCTTCAGGCGGCTTGCACACCCATGTCGATAAAACCGTGGTTACCATGCGCAAACTGGGCAGCGGACAAATCCGCCGCTATCTGGAGCACGAACCTGATGCCGTCTATTGCGCCGGCGCGGCCAAAAGCGAAGGTTTGGGCGCGGCGCTGCTGGAGCGGATCGACAGCACCGACCCCAACGCCCTGATCGGCCTGCCGGTTTTCAAGCTGGTGGAATTTTTGGCGGCAGAAGGCGTGGCAGTGGTTTAGCGGCCACCGCAAACCTGCGGCATTACTGCATACCGGCGCAAGGAAAACGGTTTATCGGTTGCCCAAGCGGCAACCAAGACGGCTGGCGGCCTGAACCTGAACCGCCTGCGCCCTGCACGCCGCCGGAAACCAAGCGCATTCGCCCTAACGCTAAGCTGTCTGAAATATTTTGGGGCTGACGTAGATTAGCAGTCATGACAGGCTGCCAAAATGAAGATAACCCACTGTAAGTTAAAGAAGAGTCTGCAAAGAAAACTGCTTGAATATTTTGTATTGGAAGTAACCGCACGTTCTGCTGCCGATATCTTAGGTATTCAGCCCAATACGGCTATTCTCTTCTACCGTAAAATCCGTCTTGTTATCAGCCATCATTTGGCTTTGGAAGCAGATCAGGTTTTTGAGGGCGCTATAGAATTGGATGAGAGCTATT
>NZ_JADGLG010000178.1:0-415 GCF_015235335.1 Neisseria sp. 19428wB4_WF04 | reverse complement strand
GTCGCCGAGCGCGCCGCCGAGATCGGCGAGGTGCTCGTGGACGCGTTCCTCACGGACACGGCGGACGGCGGCGTGGACGAGATCCACGTCGTGTTCACCGAGTTCGTCTCGCTCGTGAAGCAGAACCCCCACGTGGTGCGCCTGCTGCCCCTCGAGGTCGTCGAGGAGGAGGCCGCCACCGCCGAGGACGTGCTGCCGCTCTACGAGTACGAGCCGGACGCGGAGGAGGTCCTCGACGCGCTGCTGCCCAAGTACATCGAGTCGCGCATCTTCAACGCGATGCTGCAGTCGGCGGCCTCGGAGCTCGCCAACCGTCAGCGCGCCATGAAGTCGGCGGGCGACAACGCCACGAGCCTCATCAAGGACTACACCCTCCTGATGAACAACGCCCGTCAGGCCGAGATCACCCAGGAGC
>NZ_JADGLG010000177.1:0-417 GCF_015235335.1 Neisseria sp. 19428wB4_WF04 | reverse complement strand
TTTCCATTGCCGCATTGTCCAGACAGTTTCCCTTACGGGACATGCTCTGCACTAATCCTTTGTCTTTTAACTGCTTTTGATAAAAATCCATCTGATACTGCCAACCTTGGTCAGAATGCAGTATCGGCTTTTCAGACGGCCTTATATATTGCACCCCAACAAAAGGGGTGTATTTTTACATTCTACTCTTTGACAAATCGGAACAACCGACTTTTGAAAGGGGTCTGAAATGTCATCAGCCTGCCGTACCATCACGCCCGAACCTGAACGTTTTCCCAAATCCTGCACCGTCTGTTAAATATCGTGCAAAACTGAGCCAGGGAAACGGGGAGTTGTGCTCCAAAATTGAGCCACTCTCCGTTTGTTATAAACTGCTCCGCTTTATCACACAGCGGAGCCCAACCTGGATGTTATGCA
>NZ_JADGLG010000176.1:0-417 GCF_015235335.1 Neisseria sp. 19428wB4_WF04 | reverse complement strand
GTGTTAGAAGCATAGCAAAAGAACTCGCAAAACAAGATGAAAATTTAAACTACAATAAAATTGATCTACCTTATCTTTTAAATAGCTATCATAGTTCATTAAAATCTATAAATTCAGAATTTTTACAAGATGATAATGCTTATTTAAGTCGCGATCTTATTTCAAGACTATCATCAGGTTTTTCAACAGATAATGGAGAATTTTTAGGCCAAATTTCAAGAATTTACAACAATCAAGAAGAAATTGATTTGGCATTAAGCAATATCACAAATTTAAATACTTTAATGTTAGATAATAAAATAACTAATTTTCATTTTGATAAAGCCATAGAAAACACTTCTTCTAATGAAATTTTAAAACCTTATTTAACTAAAAATGCAGAAGTATCAAAATCTGGTCTTTTAATGAATTTTATCT
>NZ_JADGLG010000175.1:0-418 GCF_015235335.1 Neisseria sp. 19428wB4_WF04 | reverse complement strand
AAAAATATATGCGTCATGTATACCAGGTATCATTGCAACTGCTGTCAAAGTAGCAACAGTAGTACCTGCATGTAAATTTAAGCGGGTACAAATTAAAATGGTAAACATAGTACTTAACGCATAGGATAATGGAGATTGATCACCGAATAGGTAAGTAAATATAACAGCTAAAAGTGCACCAATAACAGTGGCAGGTAGTCTTTTGTATCCTTTTTTTATTGACGCTTTTGCAGTAGGTTCAATTGTTACGACTGCTGTCAATATAGCAAAAATAGGATTTAAATTTAGCAGCATACAGAAGAGCGCTGTTAAGAATGTTGCTAGTCCTGTTTTAAGTGTACGTGCACCAATAATATTTTTATACCATTTATCGTTCATAGTTCAAAACTCCTAATCGNAATAACCAGATGTGTAAAAC
>NZ_JADGLG010000174.1:0-419 GCF_015235335.1 Neisseria sp. 19428wB4_WF04 | reverse complement strand
GCCGTATCCCGCCCCAAACCTTGAAAGACCTGTTGGAGATTTTTTGGACTCAGTTCCTGAGTCGATAAGATTTCAAACAATTTCTCATCAGACACCGTATAAGGATTGAGAGAATGCGTCTCCGGTGGACGAATATAGGTGGAGCCTAGCAAAATAGTTCGGTAGGAGTTTTGCGAGAACCCAACGTGCTTGATAGCCTCAATAATCTTCTGTTCAGACTTATCTACCAAGATGATATTGCTGTGCTTACCCATGATTTCCACAATCAAGGTTGTTTGGATATGGTCGCCAATCTCGTCCTTGTTGGACACCGAAAACTCTAAAATCCGATCGTTTTCTAGCTGTTTAATTTCCTCGATAACCGCACCTTGTAAATACTTCCTCAGAATCATGGTAAAGGTATTAGGTACCTTAGGATT
>NZ_JADGLG010000173.1:0-420 GCF_015235335.1 Neisseria sp. 19428wB4_WF04 | reverse complement strand
GGGCTGCAGATGGCGCGCCGTCATTCCAACCAATAACGCCATATTCTAATTCATTATAGAATTTTAATCCTGTGCGATAATCATTCGTAAAGAAGTATGCAGCTAGGCCAAATGGCGTATCATTTGCGATGCGAATGACTTCATCAATATCATCGTAAGCCATAACTGGTGCTAATGGGCCAAATGTTTCCTCGTTCATTACTTTCATTTCTTGAGTCGCATGAGCTATCACAACTGGTCGTAAGAAATTACCACCTAAAGCTGTCATGTCATCAAGAGAACGTGAAATCGATGCACCTTTTGTTGAGGCGTCTGTCACTTGATCTAAAACTTTAGCAACTGCATCGTTATTAATTAACGGTCCAACTTGCACACCTTCATCCATGCCATTACCTACTTTAAGTTCATGCACTTTAGCAG
>NZ_JADGLG010000172.1:0-422 GCF_015235335.1 Neisseria sp. 19428wB4_WF04 | reverse complement strand
TATTTGAGACATTTAATTAAGGCAGAGGAAACGTTTGGAATACGTCTTACTACATATCATAATTTACATTTCCTACTTAAATTAATGGAAAATGTCCGACAAGCGATTCGTGAAGATCGGCTTCTTGATTTTAAAGAAGAATTCTTTGAACAATATGGACTAAATGTAGATAACCCTAAAAACTTTTAAAGAGGAGAAATAGATAATGGAATTTACTTCATTAATTTTACCAATTTTATTATTAGCATTAATGTGGTTCTTCTTAATTAGACCACAACAGAAAAAAGCAAAAGAGCATCGTGAAATGGTTTCACAAATCCGCTCAGGACAACGTGTTACTACAATCGGTGGTATTAAAGGTACAGTTCGCAGTGTTGATGAAACAACAGTAGTGTTAACATTAAATGGAAACGGTACTGAAC
>NZ_JADGLG010000171.1:0-424 GCF_015235335.1 Neisseria sp. 19428wB4_WF04 | reverse complement strand
GTCGTAGGCAGGGCGCGCGGCGTCCGGCCCCTCCTGGTCGAAGCCGCAGCAGCTCACGTGGACGATGCGCGGGTTGCGCGCGCTCACCGCCTCGTAATCCAGCCCCAGCCGCGCCAGCGCCTGCGGCCGCACGTTGCTGATGAGCACGTCGCAGCCCTCGGCCAGCCGCAGCGCCGCCTCGCGCCCCTGCGGGTGCTTCAGATCGAGCGCGATGCTCTGCTTGCCCGCGTTCGCGTGCAGAAAGATATGCCCCATGCCCGCATGCCGCATCGGCCCCACGTGCCGCATGTTGTCGCCCTCGGGCGTCTCCACCTTCACCACCTCCGCACCCAGCTGCGCGAGGATCTGCGTGGCGAACGGACCCATGATCACCGAGGTGAGATCGAGCACGCGCACGCCCGCCAGCGGGCCGGTGCGTGAAGCG
>NZ_JADGLG010000170.1:0-425 GCF_015235335.1 Neisseria sp. 19428wB4_WF04 | reverse complement strand
AAAAAAGTGCGATTAAATATGCAACAATAGATTCTAATATTCAATTAACAATTGCGTTTATCATTAATTGCTTATTATTGGTATTAGGCGCAGCATTATTCTTTGGCAGTCATGAAGCTTTAGGAAGATTCTTTGATTTATATGATGCTTTAAGTCACTCTCATGTAGGTGGTGCAATAGGTGGCGCTGTTATGAGTACACCTACAATTGCTTCTATTTTTCTAAATCCGAGTTTAATAAGTAAAAGTAAAAGTAAAACATCTAATACTGTGATCGTTACCCCTAAAGTCAATGGAATGTTAAACAGTAAATTTAAAGCAATAGCACTACCAATTACTTCAGCAATATCAGTTGCCATAATTGCTAACTCTGCTAAAATCCAAGCAAATACGCCTAAAGACTTATTAGTCATATGCTCTGTAACT
>NZ_JADGLG010000169.1:0-425 GCF_015235335.1 Neisseria sp. 19428wB4_WF04 | reverse complement strand
CGCATCGACGGTGAACGGCCGGACGTGCTGACTGTCACGCGCCGCATCGAGGGCCGGCAGCTGTCCGAACGGATCGAGGTGCCCGACGGCGCCGACGAGGTTCCCTACACGTTCCTCGCCGTCAAGCAGAGCCTGACCTACACGGTCCAGGGCGGAGATTACACCACGCGCGCCTACCGCATCGACGTGCCCACCTCGGTGCGCCTCAGCCTGGTGCGCGCGACTTATCATCACCCGGCCTACACCGGTCGGGAGCCGACCACCAGCGAACGCGCCGGCGGCGACCTGGAAGCCCTGCGCGGCACCCGCGCTGCGCTGACCTTCGTCCTCGATCATCCCGCCACCCAGACGACGATGCTGGTCGAACGCCTGGTGCAGAATCGGACCGTGACCGAAAAGATGGAGCTGACAGCCGAGAGCGGGAC
>NZ_JADGLG010000016.1:0-41598 GCF_015235335.1 Neisseria sp. 19428wB4_WF04 | reverse complement strand
GTATTGGGCTGAATACCTAAGATATCGGCAGCAGAACGTGCGGTTACTTCCAATACAAAATATTCAAGCAGTTTTCTTTGCAGACTCTTCTTTAACTTACAGTGGGTTATCTTCATTTTGGCAGCCTATCATGACTGCTAATCTACGTCAGCCCCTTCTTTAATGCGCGCTGCTGAGGCTTGCCGTGCGCATCGTTAATCTGCCCGGTTTGCGCTCCGCATTGCCGCGTCTTAGCTTGAGGGGCGATTTGACGAACCGCCCCACCGGCAACACAGCCGGCCGCTACCGTCTGCACGGCCTGCCGCCCGGTGCCGCAACAAAGCAGATGCGCCATTGTGCCTGCGTCCGGCCTTTATCTTCCAAACCAACCCGCTTCAGGATAAGCCTTTTTCAGACGGCCTGAACCTTTTATTGCGCAGGCCGTCTGAAAATATGTTAGTTTAACAACCCAAACCTGTTTTCATAAGGACTGCCCATGCCCACGCTCACCGCCTACATCAACGGTGCCCGCACCGCCGCAAACCCCGCTGCCGAAACCTTTGCCGACATCAACCCCGCCAACGGTGAAACGCTCGCCCTCGTGCAGCAGAGTACGGCCGAAGAAATCGAAGCGGCAGTGGCTTCTGCCGCAGCGGGGCAGAAAATTTGGGCGTCGATGACGGCGGCAGAACGCAGCCGCATTCTTTTAAACGCCGTGGCAATACTGCGCGGGCGCAATGACGAGCTGGCGCGCATCGAAACGCTCGACACCGGCAAGCCTCTGAGCGAAACCCGGTATGTGGATATCGTTACCGGTGCCGATGTGATCGAATATTATGCCGGTTTGGCGCAGGCACTCGAAGGCCGCCAGATTCCGCTGCGCGAAAACGCGTTTGCCTACACGCGCCAAGAGCCGTTAGGCGTGGTGGCGGGCATCGGCGCGTGGAACTACCCGATTCAAATCGCCATGTGGAAAGCTGCGCCCGCGCTGGCGGCCGGCAACGCAATGGTGTTCAAACCCAGTGAAATCACGCCGATGGGCACGCTGAAGCTGGCGGAAATCTTCACCGAGGCCGGCCTGCCCGGCGGCGTGTTCAATGTGGTGCAGGGAGATTGGCGTGTGGGCGAAGCCTTGAGTACACACCCCGAAATCGCCAAAGTGTCGTTCACCGGCGGCGTGGCCACCGGCAAAAAAGTGATGGCGCAGGCGGCATCGTCTTCTTTGAAAGACATCACTATGGAGCTGGGCGGCAAATCACCGCTGATTATCTGCGAAGATGCCGATTTGGGCTTGGCGGCAGACATCGCGCTGGCGGCGAATTTTTACAGCTCCGGCCAAGTGTGCACCAACGGCACGCGCGTGTTTGTACCCGCCGGGCTGAAGGCGGATTTAGAAGCCGCCGTGCTGGAGCGGGTGGCACGCATCCGCATCGGCAACCCGCTAAACGAGAATGTGAATTTCGGCCCGCTAGCAAGTTTTGCCCACATGGAAAAAGTGCTTGCCTACATTGAACAAGGCAAAGCCGAAGGCGCGCGCCTGATTGCAGGCGGCGGCCGTCTGAAAGAAAACGGCCTCTCCGAAGGCGCCTATGTCGCCCCCACCGTGTTTACCGACTGCACCGATGAAATGACCATCTGCCGCGAAGAAATCTTCGGCCCGGTGATGGGCATTCTGACCTACGGCAGCGAAGAAGAAGTGGTGGCGCGCGCGAATCACACCGGCTACGGGCTGGCCGCCGGCGTGGTATCACCCAACCTCCAACGCGCCCACCGCATCATCGGCAGATTGCAGGCCGGCATCTGCTGGATCAACGCTTGGGGCGAATCACCCGCGCAAATGCCGGTGGGCGGCTACAAACAATCGGGCATCGGCCGCGAAAACGGCGTGCAGACCCTGATGCACTACACCCAAACCAAATCGGTACTGGTGGAGCTTGGGGATTTCCAACCGGTGTTTTAAGGCCGTCTGAAAAATATCAAGGAGCAACGATGGACTTAGGCAGCCTGGGAGAATGGTTAAACGCCCTGATTGCCGCCTGCGCCTTATTTTTGGCATGGCAGGCAGGCAAACAGGCCAAACAGCTTTATCAAAACGACAGGCGTAGGGAGCGGGAGCAGCAAGCCCTGCGGCAAAAACAGGATGCAGTCAGATTTTCGGTGTGGATTGCCGCCGAAAAAGGCAAAATCTATTCATGGGGCATCGTGCTCAATAATGTTTCGGAGCGGCCGCTGTATAACCTGGTGGTTTGCGGCGATTATGCCGGCAAGCACGGGGAGCGTGTGCCGTTTGCTTACAGCGAAACCCGTCTTTTGCCGCCCGGCCGCTTTTTTATTCCGAAAAACTGCGATGATACCCTGCCCTATGCGTTTAAATACCCCGAAATCTACGATGAAAATAAGATACAGCCCTTATTGGTAACCAAAAAACACCGCATCATCAGCGTTTCGTTTACCGACAGCGACGGCCTGCAATGGCAGGCAGACGACAAAGGCAATCTGCAGAGAACCAACCCGACATAACGCAAAACCGCAACGCGCCGGTTTGCTGCTCCAACGTTTTCAGACGGCCTCTAAGCCGACACAGAGCCTGCTTAAGCCGTCTGAAAACATGATGCACCGTTTCTGTATCTGAAACGGCACGGAATCTGAAACGGCACGGAATATCCGCCAACCCGCCCTACCACTGTGGGAAGCAGCCTGTTTTTTGCCCTGCCGGAAAAAGCAGGCAAAAAAGCGGCGGCGGCAACCGCTCCGCAATGCGGACAGCACCGCACAACGTGATTTTGCCGGGCGTGCCAACCCGCACCGTGCCAACCCGCAACGCTTTGCATTGCGCAAACAAGCACACGCCCTTATCCGCCCAAATCCTGTTCGGCTGTTGCAGCAGACTCAGGCACGGCCGTTCCGACAAAACAGCGGCTCAAACATTTTGACTGACGGCTTGAGTGCACCGAAAGGCCGTCTGAAAAACAAAAAAGGATTTTCGATGACCCACCCCCTCAAACCCGCCTACGACTACATCATCATCGGCGCCGGCAGCGCGGGCTGCGTGTTGGCCGCGCGCCTGACCGAAGACGAAAACGTGTCCGTGCTGCTCCTGGAGGCCGGCCTGCCCGACTACCGCCTCGACTTCCGCACCCAAATGCCCGCCGCACTGGCCATGCCGCTGCAGGGCACCACCTACAACTGGGGCTACCAAACCGAGCCCGAGCCGTTTATGAACCACCGCATCATGGATTGCGGGCGCGGCAAAGGCTTGGGCGGCTCATCGCTGATTAACGGCATGTGCTATATCCGCGGCAACGCGCTCGACTTCGACCACTGGGCGCAAAAGCCCGGCCTGGCCGATTGGACTTATCACGACTGCCTGCCCTATTTCAAAAAAGCCGAACACCGCGATGCGGGCGAAAACGCCTATCACGGCGGCAGCGGGCCGATACACGTTACCACCGCCAAACCGGGCGCAAACCCGCTGTTTGAAGCCATGATTCAGGCCGGCGCGGATGCCGGCTACCCGCGCACCGATGATTTGAACGGCTATCAGCAGGAAGGCTTCGGCCCGATGGACCGCTTCGTAACCCCCAACGGCCGCCGCGCCTCTGCCGCGCGCGGTTATCTCGATATGGCGCGCCACCGAGAGCGGCTCACCATACTCACCGGCGCACTAACCGATGTGGTGCTGTTTGACGGCAAACGCGCGCGCGGCGTGCGCTTTCAACATCAGGGCCGTCTGAAAACGGTTGAAGCGCAGCGCGAAGTGATGGTGTGCACCGGCGCCATTGCCTCGCCGCAGATTCTGCAACGCAGCGGCATCGGCCCCGGCTCATGGCTCAAAGAGGCCGGCGTGGCCGAAATACTCGACCTGCCCGGCGTGGGCAGCAACCTGCAAGACCATCTCGAGCTATACATACAATACGAATGCAGAGAGCCGGTTTCCATCGCGCCCGCCACCCGTTGGTGGAACCAACCCGCCATCGGCGCCGAATGGCTGTTTTGCGGCACCGGTTTGGGTGCCACCAACCATTTTGAAGGCGGCGGCTTTATCCGCAGCCACGAAAAATTTGCCTGGCCGAATATCCAATACCACTTTCTGCCGATTGCCGTGCGCTATGACGGCCGCAACGCCAGCAAAGCCCACAGTTTCCAGGCGCACGTCGGCTCGATGCGCTCGCCCAGCCGCGGCCGCGTGAAACTCAAATCGGCCGATCCTGCCGAACATCCGAGCATTCTTTTCAATTACATGAGCCACAATCAAGATTGGGAAGAGTTCCGCGCCGCCATCCGCATCACCCGCGAAATCATCAACCAGCCCGCACTCGACCGTTACCGCGGCGCGGCGATTACGCCGTCTGAAAGCCTGCAAAGCGATGCCGAACTGGACGAATATGTGCGCAACCATGCCGAAACCGCCTACCACCCTTCCTGCACCTGCGCGATGGGCGAAGGCAACGAAGCGGTAACCGACGGTGAAGGCCGCGTACACGGCATCACCGGCCTGCGCGTGGTCGATGCCTCGATTATGCCCGACATCATCACCGGCAACCTCAACGCCGCCACCATTATGCTGGCCGAGAAAATCGCCGACAAAATCCGCGGCCGCGCCCCGCTGCCCAAGTCGGACGCGCCTTATTACCGTGCCGATGGCGCGCCGGTGCGCGGCGAACCGAAACGCGGCGGATAACGCAAGCAGGCCGAAACCGCCGCAAGCCGCTTTAGCCGTCTGAACACACCTGCATCATGCCCGGGCTTGGCCCGAATGTTTCGCTGTTTCAAAAGAAACGGAGCCTTTGCAACATCCGTTCAGGCCGTCTGAAAAACCTATTTCCCGCCATGCCCGCGCAGGAGAAAACCGAATCTTTTAAAAATCAAATGTTTTTGATTGCAATATTCTGTGAAAAATAAAATCAAACACCGCCTGCGCGGAAATGGCGACAGTGGGATATTTCAGACGGCCTGAATGAGTTTGGCAACGGTTTCGAAACAACAGATACGCGGATACGGCGGGCATAAACCATACAGGCTGTCTGAACGTTTTCAGACGGCCTGTATGGTTCGAAACCGTTCCGCTATCTTGCTCAATTCGGTATATTCAGCCCGCCGCCTGCCTTCTTCTCGCGGAAATAGTCGCGCATCGAGCCGCTGCTGCCGGCCGGCGCCTCCTGCTCGAATTTCCACACCGCATTGGTTGCGCCCCCGCCTATCCGGTGCAAACCGCTCAAGCCGATATAGCTGCCGAAATCGCTTACCGAAGCGCGGCTGCGGCTCTCGCTGCCTGTTTTGGTTTGCGACACTTCCACACCGCTGCGGATATTGCCGTAGAGCCGCACTTGCGCCGCCGCCACCGCCGGCAGCAGTGCCGCCAGCAGCCAAACCGTTGTTCTGTTCATGATTACACCTTTATCGCTCATCCGTTAAAATCAACACAGGGCGGCAGCTTGCCGCCCATACACGCCATACACACCGTTTCTGTTGCCGTTTCAGCGGCCGGCAAAACCGCTCTCTGCCAGCCCAAGCAAGCCGCCGCCGTGATGGTTTCCAATAAGCTGCCGAGACTCCCCTTTGTTTCCGCCGCCAAGCCAAGCCGCGGCGGAAATGCAGAAAACCCGCCGTATCGGGTGTAAAAAGTGTAACAGATAGGCGGTAAATAAATCATAATAAACGCAAAGCCGCCCGGCCGTCTGAAACAGGAGACTCCCATGCACACTCTGCGCGCCGCCGCCGTCCAAATGGTATCCGGCACCCGTCCCGAAGAAAACATCCGCACCATGCAGCGTTTGGTGGAAAAAGCCGCCGATGCCGGCGCCGACTGGGTTGTATTGCCCGAATACTGGCCGCTGATGGGCACCGGTGATGCCGATAAGCTCGCTGTGGCCGAGCCTTTGGGCAACGGCGTTTTTCAGACGGCCTTAAGTGAAACTGCCAAACAAAACCGTGTGGTGCTCTTCGGCGGCACGGTTCCGCTGCAAAGCCCCGACCCGGATAAAGTGTTCAACACCCTGCCGGTTTACGGCCGCAACGGCGAATGTATCGGCATTTATCACAAAATGCATCTGTTTGGCTATTCGGGTTTGGGCGAACGCTATGCCGAAGCCGACACCATTTCGGCCGGCGCAGGCGTGCCGCATTTCAGCGCAGACGGCATCAATGTGGCCGCAGGCGTGTGTTACGACCTGCGTTTTCCCGAATTTTTCCGCGCCCAACTGCCGTTTGAAGTGATGGTATTGCCCGCCGCCTTCACCTACACCACCGGCAAAGCGCACTGGGAGCTGCTGCTGCGCGCCCGCGCCGTTGAAAACCAATGCTATGTTATTGCCTCTGCGCAAGGCGGCACACACGAAAACGGGCGGCGCACCTTCGGCCACAGCATGATTATCGACCCGTGGGGCGGTATTCTCGATGTTTTGCCCGAAGGCGAAGGCATGGTAACGGCCGAGATTGATGCCCGCCGCCTGCAAAGCGTGCGCACCCGCCTGCCTGCGTTGGCGCACCGCCGCCTGTAAATGCCGGGCTATCAGGCCAAACCCGCATATGGCGCAGGTGTTGGCAAGATAGCGATAGATTCTGCTCCGCATACCCTTTATCAAAGCAAAGGCCGTCTGAAACATGTTTTTCAGACGGCTCCAATGAGTTTGCAGTTAAGGTAGTTTTGCAAAAGCCCCTCGCGGCCGTCTGAAAACTTAACGCCAATACTCCTGCCCGCAATATCCGTCTTCCACCTGAGCGGCAGATGTTTGATTATCAGGCCGAGCCCGATAATCAAGCAGGTGTCTGTAAGATACCGATATAGGTTTTTGGCAACACCAAGGCCGTCTGAAACCGATTCTTTCAGACGGCCTTTTTAGGGAATACCCGCTGTAACGGCATCAAACCGTTTCCGACACCTAATCGGCCGCTGCTTGGGCTTGCAAAAACGTGCTCTTTGCGCCGATACCGGCACCGCAGCAAAACCACAAACCGAGCCCTGCCGACACGGCATTATACCGGCAGCCGGCCGGCAAGCCTGAAACGCCTGCGCCCGTTATGTTCACGGCCGGATGCCGGCCTGCATACCCTGCATCGAAGCCGGGGCCGTCTGAAAATCTGTTTCAGACGGCCCCGGATTTGGAAAATACCTGCTGCAACGGTATCAGACCACTTCCAGCACAAAATAGGCTTTCAGCTTTTCGTATAAATCATCGGTAACGTTGATGCAGCCGTTGGTCATCACGCGCTCCTTCACGTTAGAAGAAGCGATGCGCTCCATGCGGCGTTCCTGGGGCTTGAGTTTCCACACGCGGTGGACGGCAAACATAAAATCGCCGTCTTCTTTAAACTTCATCACATCGCCGCCATAGCCCCGCTGGGTGGTTTTCACGATATTCAGATCAAACGTGCCTTTGGGTGTGGTTTTGCCGATTAATACGGGATAACAGCGGTTGTTTTCCAAACACAGCTCGGCGCGGTCGGTATAAACCACTGCTTTGCGTTTTTTCAAATGCTCAATGCTGCCGGCCCGGGCAGCTACACCCAAGCCGAGCAGCACGGCAATCACTGCAAGTTTGTTCATTACAGTTTCTGCTGGTTGCGCACGCTTATTGGCGGATGCGTTTCGGAGAAGTTTCCACTTCGCGGATAATCACTTCGCGAACGGGCTCTTTCTCTTTCGGACCGCAGCCTTCGGGCAGCCAGAAGAAGCTTTGCGCGTTCATTTTCTTGTCGAACAAGATTTTGTATTGGCAAGTTTTGTGTTCGCCGTTTTCACGGTAGTTGAACAGATAATCCCACTCGCGCACGAAGTATTGGCCTTCGTTGAAATGCGGGCGGCCAATCAGGTTGTAGATTTGGTCTTTATTCATGCCCGCTTCAATCTGGCGCACATTGTCCCAATTGGGCCAAGAGCCGTGTTGGCTGCCGCTGTGGCGGAAAGTGGTTTTTTCGGGATTCGGCCATACGGGGCTGTCGGTAGTGCCTTCTTTACTTACTTTGCTCAAATTGCCGCAGGCAGCCAAAGCAAGAGCGGCGGCCACGGGTAAAATCAATGCAGACAGTTTCATTATGATTTCCTTTCAATCATTCAATCTTTGAGAAAGGCCGCCGTTTTCAGACGGCCTCTGCCGTTATTACCACTGGTAACCCAGGCTGGCACCCCAATTGACATCTTTGCGGGTGTTTACGCCCACGCCGAATTTGGTCGACCATTTGTTATTGTCGGAGTTATGCGCATAACCCACGGCCAAAGCCTGTTGGTTTTTATAACCGCCCACAGCGGCAGAAACCAAGCTCTTGCCCGGCTCGTTGGGGCGTTGCAAAAAGCCGATGGCGGTGGCACCGGCGATACCGGCACGCAGATCTTTGTCCAAATCATTCACACGGTTACCCAACGCATCGACACGTTGGTTATAGTTGTTGCTGATATTGGTAATCTGGTTGCCCAAGTTGGTGATGTTGGTGGTGTTGGTGTCCACCTGCTGTGCCACGCTGTAGAGCTGGCTGCCGTTGATGGCATCGGTGCTGGTGGCGTTGATGCGGCCGGCGGCAACGTTGCTCACGGTGCGCTCGTTACCTGCAGAACCCACACTCACGGTGCCCTTGGGCGAAGTACCCGCAAAGCCGCTGTAAGTGAGATTGCCCACGGTGGCAGAGTTGGTGGAAACATAAGCCGAGGTGGTAGAGTTCGCGCCCAAGGCCACAGAATTTGCCAAAGAAGCATTGGCAAAGCGGCCTAAAGCCACGGAGTTTTCGGCCGATGCGGCAGCGTTGCGGCCCAAAGCCGCGCTGTCGTTGGCAGATGCATTGGCAGCCACACCCAAAGCCACACTGTTGGTGCCGCCGGCCTTGGCGGCATTACCGCCTGCAAACGAATTGACTGCAGAAGCCGCCGATCTCAAGCCCAAGGCTACGCTGCCGGTGCCGGAGGCATTGGCAGAAGTGCCGAAGGCAGTGCTGTTCACACCGCTGGCTTTGGAACCTACACCGGCGGCAAGTGCATTAACGGCAGAGCTGTTGGAATGAAGGCCGATGGCGGTGGCATTTTGCCCCGAGGCAACAGAGCGGGTGCCGATGGCGTTGGAATGCTGGCCGCTGGCATTAGCCGCGCCGCCGAAAGCATTGGCATAGTTGCCGCTGGCGCGGGATTCTTGACCCAAAGCAGTACTGTATCCGCCGCTGGCAATGGCTCTGCGGCCGATGGCAGTGTCGGCGTTTTTCTGCGCTTCGGCCAGATTGCCCAAAGCAGTGGCAGAAATACCGGTAGCTTTGGTTTGCGCACCCAGCGCAACCGAACCGTTTTGAGTGGATTGACTGATGGTGCCGATAGCCACCGAACCTTGATTGGTTGCGGTGGGGCCGTGGCCGATAGCTATCGCATAGCGGCCGCTGGCACCCAAGCTGTCTTTATTGTTGTTGGCCGAAGCGGTGTTTACACCCACAATGCCGCCCACACTCACATATTGAACATTTTGGGTTGTGCCTGCCACATAAGCCGCATTGGCATATGCGCCTGATGACACTGCCATCAGGCCGGCGGCAACAGAAACCGCCAACAGGCGGGGTTGTGCATTGATTTGAACATTTTTACGGTTCATGGTTATCTCCCGATATGAAAGAAGAGTATCGTTCCAGCCTGAATCATCTGGCTCGGCCACAAACAGCCTTATCCTGCTTTTGCAGAACCGGCTTTCCGATACGGTTGGTTGAAACAATTGAAACCCGGCCGAAGCCAATCAATGTTTGGCGGCCTTATTCGTTTCTTGCTTCCAATAATATAACTTAACGGCATTTGACTAAAGTAAAATTTTAAAATGAAGTCTAAGTTTTTATTACTGTTTTTATCAATATTGGGTATATTTCTTACAAAAATAATAACTTTAGACAATAATTCCAACATTATTTATTTACTGTTCTTGTTTTAATTTATATATAAATTTACATTTATTTAATAAATAATTTATAAAAACATATTTCTTTACTTATTTTATTCATAAAGCATTAAAACAAAGAAACCAATCGGAAACAACCTATGCAATATTCAATTTGTTTATTTATGAATATTGGATATTTTTACTTAAAATCCGCCACTTACCGCTATTGAAATAAAGTTTCAAAACTGTTGTATTTTTTACACTTCTATATAAAACGGCTGCAGAATCTATACTTTTCAACAACGCGGTAATCGCCATTCCGTGCGAAACCAATAACACATTGCCGCCTTTGGGCACGTTTTCAACCAGCTGGTTCATGCCCTTTTGCAAACGGCCGACAAACTGCCTTTCCGTTTCCGCCAATTTTAAAGGGTCGAGAATGCTGACACTCTCTGCCAATATATTATGCGTACCGTGGCGGTAACGGTTCAACCAGGTTTCCACGTCAGCCTCGCCCTGATGCGCCGCCGCCATTTCATATACAGTTTGCCTTTTCTCACCTTCAAAACCCCCGAAACAATATTCGCACAATGCTTCCAATGGTGTTATTTGCAACGCGGCCTGATCCGCCGCCTGCAAAACCAAGCGCGCGGTTTCCAATGCGCGCGGGCTGGTGCTGGCAAATGCCGCATCAAACACCACCTCCCCCTTCAGGCTGCTGCCCAACGCCGATGCCGCTGCCCTGCCCTCTTGCGTCAACGGCGAATCGCTCCATCCCTGCAAACGTCCTACCGTGTTGAATACGGTTTTGCCGTGGCGCACCAAATAAAGTGTGATTTCCATGTTTTATCCTTAAAAACTTTCTAAAAAACTTTCTGCTTTCAGACGGCCTGTTGTTTCGTTGCCCTCATAAAAAATCCAATTGTTAATATATTCTGTTTTCAACATTATCAGAAGCCGCTGCAAAATTTATAAAATAATGCCGTCTATCGCCATTTTCTCCTAGCGGAAACTTATGTTAGATTTTCATAAGATATTAAAATAAAACAATTTATTTTTTACGGCTGTATTCCACCTTGCCCGGCAATGGCAATAATCGGGCATTTCAGACGGCCGCAACAGATTTTACAAAGGCACCATTTGATAGCAGAACAACACAGAACCCAACAAACCGGAAGCAGTCGGGATACAACGAATCCGTTTCAGTTCCGCTACAGCATGGCTGCACTTCGGTTCAAAAAAACCGTTTTACAAGCCGCTCGGGCCGCAACAGAACCGTTTCTGTAATATCTGCAATCTCTGCGGCTTTTGCAGCCTTGTGCTGAAAATAAGCTGCCTACTCTAGAAGGCGGCACAGCCCGCCTTGTTGTGCTTTTTTCCGCCCATTCCTTTATATTTAATATTTATTTTTGGAGCCGGCTATAGCCGTCTGACGGGCGGCAATACCGCAGCGTTCTGTTTCGCCGTCATACAAAACCCGTCCTACGCAACATTAACGTCCTTCCGCCGCAGTTTGCCCTACTGCCTTTTTGCGCCATCGCATACTCCCTATCCGAAACTGCCCGAAATATAGCCGTTCAGGTAAAATAACGCTTGACCGGCATTTATATTTCTTACTCGCTAAACGGCTTATTCATTATGTATTCTTTTCTACGTCCCTTTTTGTTCAAAACCGACCCCGAAAAAGCACACCACTTCACCTTGGCCGCGCTCGGCACCGCCTACCGGCTCGGGCTGCTGCCCAAAGTCAATAGCCAAACCCGCCCGACCCGCCTGATGGGGCTAGATCTGCCCAATCCCGTGGGGCTGGCCGCCGGCATGGATAAAAACGGGGAATATATCGATGCACTGGCCGCACTGGGCTTCGGCTTTATCGAAGTGGGCACCATCACACCTCGCCCGCAAAGCGGCAATCCGCAACCGCGCCTGTTCCGCCTGCCGGAGCACGAAGCCGTAATCAACCGCATGGGTTTCAACAACCACGGTATCGATGCGATGGTGAAAAATATCCAAAACAGCCGCTACAACGGCGTTCTCGGCATCAATATCGGCAAAAATGCCGACACCCCCATCGAAAAAGCAGCCGATGATTATTTGGCCTGTTTGGAAAAAGCCTATGTTCATGCAGGCTATATCGCAGTGAATATTTCTTCGCCCAACACCAAAAACCTGCGCGACCTGCAGGGCAGCGATGAATTGAGCCGGCTGCTGTTTATGTTGAAAAACAAGCAATCACGCCTGGCTGCCGTACATAACCGTTATGTGCCGCTGGCGGTAAAAATCGCCCCCGACTTAAGCGAGGCACAAATTGCCGACATCGCCCATATCGCCGAACAAACCGAAATCGACGGTATCATCGCCACCAACACCACCATTGACAAAACCGCTCTCGGCGGCCATGCGCTGGCAGGAGAGCAAGGCGGTTTGAGCGGCAGCCCCGTGCGCGGAAAAAGCAACCGGGTACTCACACAGCTCGCACAGCATCTCAACGGCAAAGTGCCGGTTATCGGCGTGGGCGGCATTCTCAGCGGGGAAGATGCAGCGGAAAAAATGCGCTTGGGCGCCACCGCCGTGCAACTCTACAGCGGTATGGTGTTTCGAGGCCCCGATCTGGTTCGCGACTGCTTGAAGGCCTGCGTTTAAGGCATGAAAAAAATCAAACCGCCGTCCGATTATTGGATTTTTAAAGTAACAAACAGCCTGAAAATCCTGCTTGTTTTTGATTTTATCCCAACATGAAAAACGGGGTTCCTTATCACCCATTCGAGATCAAAGGCAGTTTTGCGCTTGATAAACAAAGATGGAACTGCCTTACCTATCTTTTTAGGAGGACAGATGCTGCCGGATAACTTAGTGAACCGCTGTCGTGCCATCCGCACGGCCTATAGAGCGCTGGAAATCAAACACCATAGGGCAGAATGGTCTATTGAAGAGGACTTACTGGCCTTATCCAACGACATCGGCAATATGAACCGCCTGATCATGACCAAACAAGGCCGTTACTACGATGAAACGCCATATAGGCTAGAACATAAACTTGCTGAGAATATCTGGTGGCTGATCGAGCTGGCCGACCGTCTTAACATAGATATTCAAAAAGAGATGGAAGCCTTTTTGGCGGAGAAAGAAAAACAATTCGGGATAACCGATAAGGGCTGAAACCCGCCCGGGCAGCCCGTAAAACCAACTCTTTAAGTACCCCGCTCCGCTTTAAAACAACCTCATGGGCTTACCGGTTCACATTATTGTGTGCGGCTTGCGCTGCCTGATGCTGATTTTACGGATTAGCCATACCACGGCCAAATCCGGGCATAGCGGCGGTTATACGGACAGCGGGCTCTTGTCCAATCCGCCTCAGGCCGTCTGAAATGCAAAGGCCCTCTGAAATGCAAAGGCCGTCTGAAACGCAAAGGCCCTCTGAAAAACAAAAAAGCAGGGCTGCGTTTCTGCTCTTTTGTTTTTCAGACGGCCTTATTGGTTATTGCTAACTGTCGGGATGCCACAGCGTCAATATTCCGCCCCGGGCTTCCGGCATATCCGGGCTGCTTGCTTGCGGTTGTGCTTCGGCAGCCTGCTCCGTTGCGGGCGTATATTCCCGTGCCGGCGGCGGGCTGTTTTCATCGGAAACCAAATCATCGATGTCGATTTCTTCATCAGCACCCTGCGGCAGAGCAGAGCCGGTTTGGCGGGCGCGCATTTTCATAAAGAGATCACGGGTATAGGCATATTTGTCGATGGCAGCATCGTTCAAGCTGTCGGTCAAATCCAGATACTGCTCGCGGATGTTGGCAGCCCTCAGGCTTTGCAGTGCAATTCTTCCCGCAGGTTTGGGGAACACCACATTATCGATGGGGTAAAAGGTGGTGATGGTGCTGCCGATGCTGTCGCGCACGGTAGAAGGCCCGGTGAGCGGATAAACAAAATAGTTGCTGTTTTTCCAGCCCCAAGAAGCAAAAGTGTCGCCCAAGGTGTTTTTATTGTTGGGAACGCCGCCCGCATCGGCAATATTGATTAAGCCGCCCAAGCCGAAAGTGGAGTTGATGCCCACGCGCACAAAGTCTTCGCTGCTGCGCTTGATGTCCAGCCGCAACAGGTTGCTGCCCATGCTGACCACATCGCGCAGATTGTCGAAAAAGTTGGTTACGCCCGTCCGCACGGGTTTCGGCGTTACGGCGCGGTAGCCCCGGGCTACGGGGGAGAGAACGTATTTATCGGCGGTGTCGTTCACTTTGAACATCACACGGTTGTAACGCTCGTAGGGGTCGGCCGGATTGCGTTCGGCCAGGGCGGGCCGGGCGGCGGTAAGGCTCAATACAATCAGGATAATGGCAGATTTTTTCACGGATTCACCCATTCGTTGATTTCATACAATTCGGCCAAGGTTTGAACCGAGGTGGGAATACCGCGCAAAAGCGGTGCTTCAGGCTTGGCACGCAAAGCACCCAACAGCAGCGATACACAGGCCGAATCGGCGCGCTCCACACCCGAAAAATCAACAGCGGCGGTTTCTTTCAGACGGCATTGCTGCTCAAAACGGCTGTAAACGGCCTGCGTAACGGTTTTCACCGTTACGTTGCCGCCCACATACAGCACGCCGTTGCGTACTTCTGATTCCATGGTTTATCTGCCGCCGTTTTTCGATTTCAATTCGGCAATCAGGCCATCGATACCTTTGTTTTTAATGGTTTCGCCAAACTGGTTGCGGTATACCGTTACCAGGCTCGCACCCTCGATGGCCACGTTGTAGGCACGGTATTTGCCGCCGCTCTGATAGGTGCTGAAATCCATCATCACAGGCTTACCGCCGGGCTGGGTGATTTCGGCGCGCACCACCACTTCTTTGCCGCCACGGTTTACCACGGGGTTGTCTTTCACCACCACGTTGGCGTTTTTGTATTTCAACATCGTGCCGGAATAAGTGCGGATCAGCAGGGTTTGAAACTCTTTCGACAATACCTGTTTCTGCGCCGGTGTGGCCTCGCGCCACGGGTTGCCCACCGCCAGCGCAGTCATGCGTTGGAAATCGAAGTTGGGCAGAGCATAGCTTTCGGCTTTGCGGCGCACGGCGGCATCGTTGCTGCCGTTGGCTTCTTTCAAGATATCCAACACTTGGGTGGCATTGGTACGCACTTGGTTAACCGCTTCGGCCGGTGTGGCAAAAGCAAGGTTGATGCTCAGCAGGCCGATGCCAAATGCGCTGAATAAGGCTGATTTTTTCATGGTTGGTTTTCCTATCGGATTTCTTGTCGATGAATCGAAACAACAACTACTCGGCAGCAGAGCCGCTGCCTGCGGCTTCCGAACCGCCCGAGCTTTTCTCGGCAAAGCCGGTCATAAACTTGCCGATCAGGTTTTCCAGCACCATAGCCGATGCGGTTACGGTGATGGTGTCGCCTGCGGTAAGGTTTTCTGTCTCACCGCCCTGTTGCAGGCCGATATATTGTTCGCCCAAGAGGCCTGAGGTGAGAATCTGCGCCGACACATCGGTGCTGAACTGATAGCGGCTGTTTAAATCAAGGCTCACTTTGGCCTGGTAGCTTTTCGGGTCGAGCTGTATGCCGCCCACACGCCCCACCAACACGCCGGCCGCTTTCACGGGGGCATTCACTTTCAGGCCGCCGATGTCGGTGAAATCGGCATACACCGTATAGGTTTGGCCGGATCCCCCGCCTACTGCCGCGCCGCCTGCCACGCGGAAGGCCAAAAAGCCCACGGCAGCCGCCCCCAGCAAGACAAACAAACCGACCCAAAGTTCCAAAACACTCTTTTTCATGGCAGTTACCCGGTAAACATCAATGCAGTCAAAATAAAATCAATCGCCAGCACGGTGAGCGCCGACGACACCACCGTGCGGGTGCTCGCGCGCAGAATCCCTTCCGATGTGGGCACGCAGTGAAACCCTTGGTGTACGGCAATCAGCGTAACGGCCACACCGAACACGGCCGATTTAATCAAACCGTTTACCACATCATATTGAATGGAAATATTGCTCTGCATCTGCGACCAGAAAATGCCGCTGTCCAACCCCAAATATTGCACACCAATCAAATAGGCGCCGTAAATGCCCGCCACATTGAAAATCGAAGCCAGCAGCGGCATCGAGGCTACGCCCGCCCAAAAACGCGGCACCACCACGCGGGCAACGGGGTTGACCGCCATCACATTCATCGCTTCGAGCTGTTCGGTGGTTTTCATCAGGCCGATTTCGCTGGTCATCGCGCCGCCCGCGCTGCTGGCAAACAGAATCGCCGCCAACACCGGGCCGAGCTCGCGCAGCAGGCTCGCCGCCACCATATAGCCCAGAATATCCGCCGATTTGAATTTGGAAAGCTGCGTATAGCCCTGCAAACCCAACACCATGCCCACAAACAGCCCCGACACCGCCACAATCAGCACCGAGAGCACGCCCGCAAAATACATCTGGCGCACGCTCAGCCGAAAGCGCAGCAAAGCCGTGCCTGATTTGGCGAGTATCTGCACAAAAAACAGACACACACTGCCGAGCGCGCGGATAAAGTTAAGGGTTTTCGCCCCTGTGGTTTGAATAAAATTCATGGTTTCTTCAATATGGGTGTTTTTTCAGACGGCCAAACCCTCTGCCTGCATTATTCCGATATTCCAAATTATTCCAAATTGCTTTTTTCAGACGGCCGCTGCCGCAAGGCCGTCTGAAAGCACGGGTCAGCGACCCAGCAAATCCTGCTGCAAACCGGTGGCGGCCGGATAGCGGAACGGCACGGGGCCGTTGGGCAGGCCTTCTACAAACTGCTTCACCCACGGCGAATCCTGCCGGCGCATGGCTTCGGGCGTGCCTGAAAACACGATTTCCCCATCGGCCAAAAAAACCACCTGGTTCACAATCGCCAGCGACTGCCCGACATCGTGCGTTACCATCACGCTGGTGGAGCGCAAGGCTTTGTTGATGCGGCTGATCAAATGCGCAATCACGCCCAGCGAAATCGGGTCGAGGCCGGTAAACGGCTCATCGTAAAGCATGATTTCCGGGTCGAGCGCGATGGTGCGCGCCAGTGCCACCCGCCTGGCCATACCGCCAGACAATGCAGACGGCATCAGTTTTTCCACGCCGCGCAGGCCGACTGCATTCAATTTCAACACCACCAAATCGCGGATAACCGCTTCGGGCAGGCGGGTGAGCTCGCGCATGGGAAACGCCACATTGTCAAACACCGTCAAATCGGTAAACAGCGCGCCGTGCTGAAACAGCACGCCCATGCGGCGGCGGTGTTCGTAAAGTTCGCCCGCCCCCATCTGCGCCAAATCGCGCCCCTCCACCAACACCTGCCCCTGCTGCGGGTGGAGCTGGCCGGTTATCAGGCGCATCAGCGTGGTTTTGCCGCTGCCCGAGCCGCCCATAACGGCCGCAAAATTACCCTGCTCGATGGTGAAGTTGATATTGTGAAGAATCGGGCGTTCGCCATAGGCAAACGCCACATTTTTCATTTCGATAAAAGGAGAAAGGCTCATGCAGGTGGAAGAGATTGAAATTTCGACATTTTAATTATTTACACAGCCGAGGGCAATTTTTCAGACGGCCTTTGCGTGCAAAAAATACACGAATGTATGTAAATTACTGAAATTATTCTACTTCACAGCCAACGAAAAACCCTGAAAAATACAACAGAACGGCCTAGACGGAAACTGTGGCCGTAATAATGTTACAAACAGCTTCCCCGAAATTTTGCAGCACAGCATCATCAGCCGTTTGCCCGGTTTCAGGCAGGTTTCAGGCCGAATGTTGCCGCTGCGGCATCGCAGGTTTACCGAACGGGCAACGGAATCCCGATGCCGTATCGCAGAAAGCGGGCAACGCTATGCACATTGTGAATCGGCTTCGGCCGGATTTTTAAGGATGCGCGAAATTTGCGCATGGGCGTTTACGGCAGGCAAGGCCGTCTGAAAAAATGCTTTTCAGACGGCCGTATATGTTGGAATCGGCTGAGATGTATCAATCCCACAAGGCGGGCGCAGGAGTTGGCGGCAGCCCGCTGCCGGGCAGGTGCAGTTTGATGCGTTTGTCGGATCGGGGTTCGCTGCCCTGCCCTGCCGGAAAGGCACGCCGCTACAAACACGCCGTTTCGTTGGCCATTTGCTGTTCCCACGTTTCACGCCGGCGGATTAGGCGGGCTTCGCTGCCGTTTACCAGCACTTCGGCCGCTCTGTTGCGGGTGTTGTAGTTGCCGGCCATACTGCTGCAATAGGCACCGGCATCGGCAACCAGCAGCAAGTCGCCTGCTTCGCAGGCAAGCTCGCGCTCTTTGCCGAGAAAATCGCCGGTTTCGCAAATGGGGCCGACCACATCGGCAACAAACGGCTGCCGTTTTTTCTGCCCGACCACTTCGATGCGGTGGTAGGCATGGTAAAGCGCGGGGCGCATCAAATCGTTCATGGCGGCATCGACAATCACAAAGTTTTTTTCTTCGCCCTGTTTCACAAATTCAACCCGCGTCAGCAATGTGCCGGCGCGGCCGACCAGGCTGCGGCCGGGTTCGAGTACCAGCTTTTGGCGGCGGCCGGCCATCATGCGGGCAACGGATTGGGCATAGGCATTCAGATCGGGGGCATTTTCATCGCGGTAGACGATGCCGATGCCGCCGCCCAAGTCGATATGCTCCAACTCGATGCCTTCTGCGGCCAAGCGGTCGACCAGCAGCAGAATGCGTTCGCAGGCTTCGACAAGCGGGCTTAAATCGGTGAGCTGCGAACCGATGTGGCAGTCGATGCCGGTGATTTTCAGACGGCCCAACCCCGCAGCATAGCGGTAGGCAGCAGGGGCATCGGCGTAGGCAATGCCGAATTTGTTGGATTTCAGGCCGGTGGAAATATAGGGGTGGGTTTTGGCATCGACATCGGGGTTGATGCGCAGCGAAACGGGCGCGGTTTTGCCGATGCGTTCGGCCACGGCCTGAATGCGGTCAAGCTCGGGCAGACTTTCCACATTAAAACACAACACCCCCGCGTTTAAGGCGAACTCAATTTCGGCCTCGCTTTTGCCCACGCCCGAAAAAATCGTTTTGCCCGCATCGCCGCCTGCGGCCAGCACACGCGCCAATTCACCGCCGGAAACAATGTCGAAACCGCTGCCGAGCGCGGCAAAATGTTTGAGTATGCTCAGATTGCCGTTGGCCTTCACGGCATAACACACCAGCGGGTTCAGGGTGGCAAAAGCATCGGTGTAGGCGCAGAAAGCACCGGTAAGTGCCGCTTGGCTGTACACATAAAGCGGCGTGCCGAATTCGCCGGCAAGGCGGCTGTAGGGGGTTTGTTCGCAATACAGGGTCATGGCTGTTTCGGGGAGTCGGCAGGTTTTTCAAAGGGCTGCCCGATGCCGGTTTGAATCACACCGAAGCGGGCATCATCGTTTTCTTTGGGCAGGTAGAGGTTGCCTTTAAAGCCGCAGCTGCACAGCAGCAAAAAGGCGGGCAACAGCAGGATGGGTTTCATCATGAGTCTTCCGTAGGGTGCGTTAATGTGGCAAGATGCGGCATCTTAAACAAAAATATTCCGATACACAAAGCCATCATGACCGAAAGTGAATTTTTACAGCATTCCGATGCTTTATTTGCCCACATCGAAGACCGGCTGGACGAAGGCGGCTGGGATTTTGATTGCCGTTTGAACGGCAACGTGCTCACCATCGAAGCAGAAGGCGGCGCACAGATTATCATCAACCGCCACACGCCCAATCAGGAGCTGTGGATTGCCGCCAAAAGCGGCGGCTACCATTTTGCCGAAAACAACGGCCGCTGGCTCTCCGCCCGCGACGGCAGCGAATTTTTTGCCGTGCTCAATCAGGCATTAAGCGCTGCGGCGGGCGAAGAAGTGCGGGTGGAAGCGTTCGGTTAACGCCCGCTTTTGATTCTATGAAGGTTTGAGGCCGTCTGAAAAGTTTTCAGACGGCCTCAAACATAAAAAATATAAAGAAAAATGAACCGACTCCGAATCATTGCCTACAGCTATTTGGAGCTATTTGAATATTTTCGGCTGATAAAAAGGTGGGCGGCATAAAGCAAATCGGCAATATATGCCGTTGAAAGAATCGGCATAACGGTATATATGCCTTGTATATTTAACGGTTTGTATACCAAAAAATATGCAGCTGAAAAGCAAACCAGAATATATACCATTCTAATCGGGGGATTGTTTTGCATATCCGAGTTTCCGATTGAAGTAAATATTTTAGATAAAATCCGTTTTTATTTTTCTTTGTTTTTCCCAAACGCTTTTTGGTTAAAAGCCTTATTTAATAAGAAATTGACCGGCACAAAAATAAGTGTGGCAATAACGGTAAACTTAAGGGCTTCCCCAATTGTCGGATACATTAAAAAATAAGAGGACAACAACATAAATATAAAAAAGATACTTCCCGAAATCAATATAAATCTTCCAATATTCATAACAACTCCTATAATTATATCAATCAACCACATCGGCATAACAGATAGCTTAGATAAAACACACTAAGCTATCCTAATCTTGCTAATAATTAAGGATTACCAAGCATTGCTGATTACTGCTGCGCCAAAACCGCCAACAAAACCACCAACCGCTCCCAAGCCTGCACCAACGGGGCCGCCTGAAGCACCGGCAATACCGCCACCAACGGCAGTTGCCGTGCCTATTGCAGCAGCTCTGCCCCAATTGACCCTACCCCAATCCCAACCACCTGCAACCAAATCCAGTTCAGTCATGGTTAATTCCTGCATACCCATATTGTTCACGGTCAAAGCTGTCATAATAATACTCCTATCTTCTATAAAAAATTAATGAAACATAGATTTTCCGATAATAAATATCAAACAAATCTGGTTCGTATGAGTTCCATCGACTTAATTTTGTTTCGTTTAATTAAGTTTTTTTGCAATAAAAATTTATAAAAAATTAACCATAAAATCATATTATTGATATAGGCTTGCAGAGTGATATATAAAATATGAATATATGGCATGATTCCACCATAAAACGGTATCCGAACCATCTGATATATGTTTTTCCAAAACACCGCCATGTATCAGTAGTTATTTTTCCTATATGCCGCAAGGATGTTAACGCTTGGTTTTTAATTTGATATTTCCCATAATATTAACTTTTGAAAGTTTGTTGCTTTCCGCCATTTATCCGATGAATAGGCTTTCCTGTTGAGGCCGTCTGAAAGTTTTCAGACGGCCTCAAACCATGTCGGATTAAATTTCCCAGTAGGAAAAGATAAATCAACAAACAGCCTATTTATCAAACAAAAGGGCAGTCTTATACTGACTGCCATTCCATGATACAGAGATACATAAAGGTTTTGCCATGAAACTGCCCGTTTTATTCCTCGGCCACGGCAGCCCGATGAACGCCGTGCGCGACACGCCTTACAGCCGCAACTGGCGCAGGCTCGGCTCGGCATTACGGCAGCACTACCGCGGCAGAATCCGCGCCGTACTGGCCGTTTCCGCCCATTGGTGCACCGACGGCACCGCCGTAACCGCCATGCCCGACCCGCGCACCATCCACGATTTCGGCGGCTTTCCGCAGGAATTGTTCGCTATGCGCTATCCCGCGCCGGGCAGCCCCGGGCTGGCCGCCGAAATCCGCTCGCTACTGGGTGAACACGCCGTGGCCGCCGATTTCGGCTGGGGCTTGGACCACGGCACTTGGAGCGTGTTGTGCCATCTGTTTCCCGAAGCCGATATTCCCGTGGTGCAGCTGAGCCTGAATGTGAATCTCGATGCACCTGCCCATTTCGCGCTTGCCCGCCGTTTGGCGCCGCTGCGCGAACAAGGCGTGCTGATTGCGGGCAGCGGCGACATCGTCCACAACCTGCGCCTGATGGACTGGCGCGCGCCCGACTCAACCGGCAACGCCTACGAATGGGCACAAAGCGCGCGCATTTTGGTGAACGGCTGGCTGGAAAACGGCAACACGCAGGCACTCACCGATGAGGCAGCCTACCCGCCGGCGCTGCATCTGGCTGCGCCCACGCCCGAGCATTGGCGGCCGCTGCTGTATGCCGCCGGTGCCGCCGCTTCAGACGAACCGTTGCAGATTTTCAACGATGACATCATCGGCAAATCGCTGAGCATGACTTCGGTGGTGTTCGGACACGATGCGTTGTTTGAAGCGGTGTGATGCGTAGAAAAACCGATACGGGTTGGTAAAATCAGGCCGTCTGAAAAACTTTTCAGACGGCCTGATACTTTGCTTTTCGGGCACTGCGCCTGATTAACCGGTAACTTGTTCCTTCCCCCGCTCTTGCGGGGGGAAAGTTAGGTTGGACGACAACCGTGCTTGGACTCCGTTGTTGTTCCTTCCCCCGCTCTTGCAGAGGAAAGTTAGGATAGGGCTTAAGTGCATGAATAAATGTTTTGCAGCTTGGGCAACCATCCTTCCCCTAACCCCGTCCCACCGGCGGGACGGGGCAGGCTTCTGTTGTCTCCACCCTATCCTACGATACAACTCATTTTGCAAAAGTTTCAGGCCGTCTGAAAAGTTTTTTTCAGACGGCCTGACCGCCTCTTAAACCTTTATTCCACCACGATTTTTGGAAAACGGCTGCTGAAATCTCTGCCTTTGTCGGCCACTGCCAGCGCAATCTGCCAGGCGGCTTCGGTGTAGATTTCTGCAATCGCCGGCTGCGCCTGCTGCATGGCAAACGCCGTGCCATTGTCCATCGCCTCGCGCACGGGCAGGCTCAGCGGCAGTTGCCCCAGCAGCGGCACCCCCAGCTTGGCGGCCAGGTTTTTGCCGCCATCGCTGCCGAACACGGCTTCGGCATGGCCGCAATTGGAGCAGATGTGCACCGACATATTCTCTAACACGCCGAAAATCGGGATATTCACTTTGTGAAACATATCCACCGCTTTGCGTGCATCGATTAAGGCAATATCTTGCGGAGTGGTTACCACCACCGAGCCGGTTACGGGGATTTTCTGCGACAGGGTAAGCTGGATATCGCCGGTGCCGGGCGGCAGGTCGATGAAGAGATAGTCCACACCGTTCCACTCGCTTTGGAACAGCAGCTGCTGCAACGCTTGGCTGAGCATGGGGCCGCGCCACACCACGGCCTGATCGGTATCGATCAGAAAGCCTATCGACATCACCTGTATGCCGCCTTCGGCCTCAACGGGAATCAATTTTTGGTCGGCCTGCGCAGGCTTGCCCCCGGCCACGCCGAGCATGGTGGGTTGGCTGGGGCCGTAGAGATCGGCATCGAGCACGCCCACGCGCGCGCCCATGCGCGACATGGCGGCGGCCAAATTGGCGGCGGTGGTGGATTTGCCCACGCCGCCTTTGCCCGAAGCGATGGCGATGATGTTTTTCACACCCTTGATGGTGGCCACGCCCGGCTGCACTTTATGCGTGCCGATCAGCACATCGATGCCCAAGTGAACCGGCGCGCCGCCGGCAAGCGGCGTTAAGGCCGTCTGAACGCGCTCGGCCAGCTCCTGCCTGATGTGGGCAACGGGAAAGCCAAACTGCAAACAGACATGCAGGCCGTCTGAACGCGCCTCTGCCTGCATCACGGCTTTGTCGCTGCCCAGCGTGCGGCTGCTGCGGGGGATTTCAACCGCATCCAATGCAGCCCTGATTTCTGAAATATTCATGTATGCACCCTTTTCGCGTATCAAGTTTGAGGCAACAAATAACAGGCCGCATTTTAGCAGAAGCCGGCACAACCGCGCCGCCCTTCAGACGGCCGCCCCTCTGCCTGCGCTTTCCTTTATAATCACAACCGCTTCACATCACAAAAGGATAGAAAATGACTAAAAAAGTAGGCAACAAAGTGGTGGTTGTCGGCACCGGCGCCGTGGGCATCAGCTACGCTTATTCGATGCTCAACCAAGGCCATTGCGATGATATGGTATTGATTGATCTCAACCGCAAGCGCGCCGAAGGCGAAGCGCGCGACCTGCGCCACGGCGTGCCCTATGCCCCCACCCCCACCCGCGTTTCAGTGGGCAGCTATGCCGACTGCTCCGATGCCGACATCGTCTGCATCTGCGCCGGCCTGCCGCAACGCCCGGGCGAAACCCGGCTCGATCTCATCGACAACAACCTCAAAGTGTTCCACAGCATCGTTACCGCCGTGATGGCCTCGGGCTTCAACGGCATTTTTTTGGTGGCCACCAACCCTGTGGACGTGCTCTCCTACGCCACCTGGAAATTTTCCGGCCTGCCCAAAGAGCGCGTTATCGGCTCCGGCACCATTCTCGACACCGCCCGTCTGCGCGTGTGTTTGGGCAACGAATTCCAAGTTGCCCCCGTGAGCATCGATGCCATGATGATCGGCGAACACGGCGACAGCGTGATTGCCGCCTGGAGCACGGCCAACATCGCCGGTATGCCCCTGAAACAGATTCTCGAGCAGGAAGCAGACGGCAAAGCCCATATGGAAAAAATCTACCGCAACGTGCGCAACGCCGCCTATGAAATCATCGATGCCAAAGGCTCCACCAGCCACGGCATCGGCATGGGTTTAAGCCGTATTTCCAACGCTATTCTGCACAATCAGAGCGTGGTGCTCACCGTTTCGACCCTGCTCGAAGGCGAATTCGGCCAAGACGGCGTATATATCGGCGTGCCCGCCGTGATCAACCGCCGTGGCGCGGTGCGCGTGATCAACAAACCGCTGGACGAAAGCGAATCGGCACTGTTTGCCGAGTCTGCCCGCCTGCTCAAAGGCTGCCAGCAGAAAGTGGACGAATTTCCGGCAGCCCGAGCCGTCTGAAAAAACGCAAGAAAACCATAAGGCCGTCTGAAACTTTTTTTCAGACGGCCTGAGATTTGAAAAATACCGCAGCCGGAATCGGCACTGTTTGCCGAGTCTGCCCGCCTGCTCAAAAGCTGCCAGCAGAAAGTGGACAAATTTCCGGCAGCCCGGGCCGTCTGAAAAAACGCAAGAAAACCATAAGGCCGTCTGAAATGCTTCTATCCCGTCATCCCGGCGCAGGCGGGAAGCCGGCTTTAAAACCATCAAGTATTTTATTTACAAAAAACAACAAACAACCGGATTCCCGCCTGCACGGGGCAACACAGCAGACTTGCCGAGCCGACAGCGATGGCTGAATATTTCAGACGGCCTGAATAATTTTGCAAATAAATTTTGCAAAGGCTTCGGCCTTGTATATTTTACAAAGCGCAAAGCCTCACCGTCATCCCCCTGCTGGGGTTCGGGCGGGCTGTTTGGGCAGCCCGTTTTCCCGCCCCAGCAGCATGGCATCACCGTAGCTGAAAAAGCGGTATTGCTGCCGCACGGCATGGCAGTAAACGGCGCGGATGTGATCCATGCCCGAAAATGCGCCCACCAGCATCAGCAGGGTAGACTTGGGCAGGTGGAAGTTGGTAATCAGGCGGTCGGCCACACGGAAACGGTAGCCAGGGGTGATGAAAATATCGGTGTCGCCCTCTCCCGCTTTCAGACGGCCGGTTGCGCGGGCGGCCGATTCGAGCGCGCGCATCGAGGTGGTGCCCACCGCCCACACGCGGTTGCCGCGCTCTTTGGCGGCTTCAACGGCCGCCACGGTTTCGGGCGGCACGCTGAACCATTCGCTGTGCATTTTGTGTTCGGCGATATTTTCCACCCGCACAGGCTGAAACGTGCCCGCGCCCACATGAAGCGTAACCTCTGCCGTGTGCACACCTTTGCTGCGCAGGGTTTGCAGCAGCACATCGGTAAAATGCAGGCCGGCAGTGGGGGCAGCCACCGCACCCTGATGTTTGGCATACACGGTTTGATAGCGTTCGCTGTCGCCATCATCGGCGGCTCGGCCGATATAGGGCGGCAGTGGCAAATGACCGCTTTGTTCGAGAATGTCATACACGCTCAGGCCGCTGTCGAAGCGCAGGCAGAACAGCCCGTCCGCCGAACGCGCTTCCATCACCGCACGGATGCCGCCGTCAAACATCAAAACGCCGCCCGCCTTGGGCGGCTTAGACGCGCGGATATGCGCCAGCGCGTGCCGGCGGCCGGTAATGCGCTCGATTAAAGCCTCGATTCTGCCACCGCTTTCTTTGATGCCGAACAGCCGCGCCTTCATCACTTTGGTGTTGTTAAACACCAAAACATCGCCTGCCGCCGCATAATCGGGCAGCGCCGCAAACAGCGAATCCTCAAGCGGCCTGCCGGGCAGCGCGGCCAGCAGGCGGCTGCCGCCGCGCTCGGCGGGGGGGTGTTGGGCAATCAGGGTTTCAGGCAGCTCGAAATCGAAATCGGAAATACGCATGGCGGGCAAAAAACAAACTAACGGTTTGGGAAAACAGGATTGAAGGCAGGATTATAGTCTAATTCCATCCGCTTCCGATATCGGCCGGCGCACGCAGAGCGCGCGGCAAGGCAAGGGCAGCCGTGCCTGAACAAAGCAGGCGCAACCTGTTTTGTGCAGCCAGAAACCTGCCGGCAATCTTTGAATCAAAAAGGCCGTCTGAAAACCTGTTCAGACGGCCTGAATAGTCCGCATCAGCAATGCGCTTGCCCACTGCCGCGTGTTCTGCACACAACCAGGGGAGCGGCCTCGGTGCGGCACCGCAAAAGACGGAGCAGACTCTTCTGCATAATCAAGCAGACAAATAATTCTGCTGCGGCATTGCCGCCCCAAAAAGCAGCCCGGCCGCTATACGTTTCAGCACCCGGGTGGAACAGCCGAAGCGGTGCTGCCCGAAATGCTGCGCTCCGGCAGGTTCAGGCCGTCTGAAAAAACGGCGGGGAAATGGCGCGGCATCGCAAAGTCGGTTGGGTTCTGATTGTTAGGGGCAGTCCGGATATCTGCCTTGATTGCGGTGAAGCCGCCCTGCCCCGCTGCGGCCTTGCCGCGCTATCCGGTTGTTTGCGGCTTGTTTGGGGTGAAAACAGTGAATCGACCGTTATCCGCCGGGCGGTTTATGCGCCCAAAAACCAGAATTTGGCCGCCCACGCCAGCGCGACCGCCCACACCATCGGCGGCACGTCTTTGGCGCGGCCGCACAAAAGTTTGATAACGGCGTAGCTGATAAAGCCCATGGCGATGCCGTCTGCAATCGAATAAGAAAACGGCATGAACACGATGGTTAAAAACGCGGGGGCGGCTTCGGTGATGTCGTTCCAGTCGATATCGGCGGCACTGCGCAGCATATGCACGCCCACATACAGCAGCGCGGGGGCGGTGGCAAATGCGGGCACGCTCTGCACCAGCGGCGAAAACCACAAACAGGCCAGCATTAACACACCCACGGTTACGGCGGTCAAACCCGTACGCCCGCCTGCCGACACGCCCGCCGCGCTTTCAACATAGGGCGTGGTGGACGATGTGCCCAACGCCGCGCCCGCCACGATGGCGGTAGAATCGGCGAGCAGGGCTTTTTGCAGGCGCGGCAGTTTGCCGTTTACCAGCAGCCCGGCGCGGTGGGAAACGCCGACCAGCGTGCCGGTGCTGTCGAACAAGTCCACCAAGAAAAACACGAAAATCACGCTGATCATGCTGATGTTGAACAAGCCGCTGAAATCCATCTGCATGAATGTGGGGGCAATGGCGGGAATTTGGCCGACCACGCCTTTAAACTCGGTCAAACCCAGCGCGGCGGCAATGCCGGTTAAAGCCAAAATGGTGAGGATAATCGCGCCGCGTATGCGGAAATAATCCAACCCAATCACCATTGCGAAGCCAAAAAAGGTGAGCAAAACCGGCCAGTTGGGCAGCTTTGCTCCGTTGTTTTCTACATAGAAATCGCCCATTTTCACCAGCGTGGCGGGGCTGTCGATAACGATGCCTGCGCCTTTGAGGGCAATCAGGGCGAGAAACAGGCCGATGCCGGCGGCTATCGACATTTTCAGGCTCATCGGCAGCGCGTTCACAATCGCTTCGCGCACTTTGAAAAAACTGAATAAAATAAAGATGATGCCCGACATAAACACCGCGCCGAGCGCAACCTGCCACGGCACGCCCATGCCTTTGACCACAGCAAAAGTGAAATAAGCGTTCAAGCCCATGCCGGGTGCCAGCGCAATCGGATAATTCGCCAGCAGCCCCATAACCAGGCAGCCGATGGCGGCGGAAATACAAGTGGCCACAAACACTGCGCCCATATCCATGCCGGTTTCCGACAGAATCAGCGGGTTGACAATCACGATGTAACACATCGCCAAAAAGGTGGTAAGGCCGGCCAGAAGCTCGGTGCGCACATCGGTGCCGTGTTTGTCGAGCTGAAACAGCCGCTCTAAAAGATGATGCTGCGGGTTGTTCATCAAAAACTTCCTTTAAGGTTGAAACCCCGCTGCGGCAGCGCACAAGCTGCACAATCGGGGCTGAAATAAAACAGCCGCATTATAGCGGATTTGCCCGCATATTTGACCTGATGGGGCGTGCTGCGGCCGGCAACAATGGTTCCGTTGTTTTTGAGTATGCCGGAAAGCGGCACGGCACGACCGTGCTTTCGGGCATCCCGGCAATATTTGAACACGCCCAAACGGGTATTCGGGCAAAAACAAAACGCAAACAACACCGGGGTTCCAACACTTTCAGGCCGTCTGAAAAACAGGCATAGCGTGTTCCCGCATTCAGAAAATAGGTGGCGCGGCATCTTTCAGACGGCTGCTGTTTCACTTGCCGTATAGCGCGGCCTGAATGCAATCGTGAAACGGCTGCACTTTCGCTGCAACGCCACAGGTTTTGCTCCGCCAACGCCCGTCAACACGGGCAGACAGCCCTCAAGGCCGTCTGAAAATACCCCTGCCCCCGCAAATCTGCCCTGCTCGTGTGAAAATCCGAGTGAAACTACCAAATCAATCAGATGCAAAGTGCTTGGATTGCGTTTGCGCAGAAGCGGTGGGGCGATAACGGCATTTCTGATATTTTTTGGATGGTACAAAAGCAGATATTGGGAAAGGCCGTCTAAAAAAGTTTTCAGACGGCCTGAGAGTGTTGGAAAAGGGGAAGGTATTCACAATACAGTCCGCCCGCCAAATAAGTTTCAGGCAAGTGCAGCCGCTTCACGGCGGGAACCGTTTTTGCCTGCACATAAGGCCGCAAACTCCCCCATCGCGGCCTGCCCGGGTTTTCGATGTATAAAAAACACCGGCTGCTTTTGCAACCGGTGTTCCGGCAGACCTTACGGCCTGCAATGCTGCGGCTTATTCGGCTTCTTTCACCTGCTCGGCCACTTCGGCTTCGTGATGCGCCTGCCATACCTGGCGGCGGGTGCGGTGGTAGGTCAACCCCGTGCCAGCAGGAATCAGACGGCCGACAATCACGTTTTCTTTCAGACCGCGCAGTTCGTCCTGCTTACCCATAATGGCTGCTTCGGTGAGCACACGGGTGGTTTCTTGGAACGATGCGGCCGAAATGAAGCTGTCGGTTGAAAGCGAGGCTTTGGTAATGCCCAACAACACGTTATCATAGCGTGCAAGCTCTTTGCCCTCGGCTGCCGCTTTTTCGTTGGCCAGGGTAACATCGCTGCGCTCTACCTGCTCGCCGGTGATGAAGCCTGTTTCACCGCCGTCTGCGATATTCACGCGGCGCAGCATCTGGCGGATAATCACCTCGATGTGTTTGTCGGAAATCTTCACGCCCTGCAGGCGGTAAACTTCCTGCACTTCTTGCACGATGTAGCGCGCCAAGGCTTCGATGCCTTGCAGGCGCAGAATGTCGTGCGGATCGACTGCGCCGTCCACGATGGTTTCGCCGCGGTTTACCACTTGCCCATCGTGCACCAGAATCTGTTTCTCTTTGGAAATCAGAGTTTCGTAAGCCACACCGTCAACATCGGTGATAATCAGGCGCTGTTTGCCTTTGGTTTCTTTGCCAAACGACACGGTGCCGGTTACTTCGGCCAGCATGCCGGCATCTTTGGGTACGCGGGCTTCAAACAGCTCGGCCACACGCGGCAGACCGCCGGTGATGTCGCGGGTTTTGGAAGAAGCCTGCGGAATGCGCGCCAGCACATCGCCCTTGCCGATTTCCTGCCCTTCGCGCACGGTAATCACGGCACCGACTGGGAAAGCCATGGAAACAGCGGTGCTGGTTCCGGGAATGCACACTTCTTCGCCGTTTTCGTTGAGCAGTTTCACGGTGGGGCGCAGCAGTTTGGATGCGGAGGCCGAACGGCGTTTGCCGTCAATCACCACCAGTGTGGACAAACCGGTTACATCATCGGTTTGTTTGGCAACGGTTACGCCCTCTTCCACATTCTCGAATTTCACCAAACCGGCGTGTTCGGTAATCATCGGGCGGGTGTGCGGATCCCAGGTTGCCAGCGTTTGACCGGCTTTCACCGATGCACCGTCCTGCACCAGCAAAATGGCACCGTATGGCACTTTGTGGCGTTCGCGCTCACGGCCGATTTCGTCATGAATCACCACTTCGCAGGAGCGGCCGATAACCACCAGCTCGCCTTTGTTGTTGGCAACATAACGCATCTGGCTGCTGAAACGGGCGGTGCCGTTGGATTTGGCTTCCACTTGACTGGCGGCGGCGGCACGCGATGCGGCACCGCCGATGTGGAAGGTGCGCATGGTCAGCTGGGTACCCGGCTCGCCGATGGATTGGGCGGCAATCACGCCGACAGCTTCGCCGGTATTGACCAGTTTGCCGCGCGCCAAATCGCGCCCGTAGCAGTGGGCGCACAGGCCGTAGCGGGTTTTACAGGTAATCGGGGTGCGTACTTTCACTTCATCGATGCCGGACTGGTCGATTAAATCGACTAACTGCTCGTTCAGCAGTGTGCCGGCTTCCACCAGCGTTGCGCCGGAAGAGTCCACCACATCGGCAGCGGTTACCCGGCCGAGAATACGGTCGCGCAGCGGCTCGATAACATCACCGCCCTGCACCACGGCCTTCATCACAAAGCCGTCTGAAGTGCCGCAATCGTCTTCCACTACAACCAAATCTTGGGTTACGTCCACCAAACGGCGGGTCAGATAACCGGAGTTGGCGGTTTTCAAGGCGGTGTCGGCCAAACCTTTACGCGCGCCGTGGGTGGCGATAAAGTATTGCAATACCGTCAAACCTTCACGGAAATTGGAAGTGATCGGCGTTTCGATAATCGAACCGTCCGGCTTCGCCATCAGGCCGCGCATACCGGAAAGCTGTTTGATTTGCGCTGCCGAGCCGCGGGCACCCGAGTCGGCCATCATATAGATGGAGTTGAACGACTCCTGATCCACTTCGTTGCCTTCGCGGTCGATCACTTTTTGTTTGGAAAGATTGTCCATCATGGCTTTGGCGATTTTGTCGCCGGCACGCCCCCAGATATCGACCACTTTGTTGTAGCGCTCGCCGTTGGTAACCAAACCTTGGCGGTATTGGTTTTCGATTTCCTTCACTTCGCCTTGCGCTTCGGCCAACAGGGCGGCTTTTTCTTTAGGAATTTCCATGTCGTCCACGCAAATCGAGATGCCGCCTTTGGCCGCATAGGCAAAGCCGGTGTACATCAGGTGGTCGGCAAAAATCACGGTATCGCGCAGGCCGCACAGGCGGAACGAGGCGTTAATCAGCTTGGAAATCTCTTTCTTTTTAAGCGTTTTATTAATATATTCAAACGGCAGCCTTTTGGGCAGGATTTCACTCAGCAACGCACGGCCGACAGTAGTTTCGTAGCGTTTCAACACCGGCTCCTGCCCGCCTTGCCCATTGCGCTCCCACTCGCGCAGACGCACGGTGATTTTGGTGCCCAGTTCCACTTGATTGGTGTGGTAGGCGCGGTGCACCTCCCTCACATCGGCAAACAGGCTGCCTTCGCCCTTGCCGTTGATGCGGTCGCGGGTCATATAATACAGGCCCAATACGATGTCTTGCGAAGGCACAATAATCGGCTCTCCGTTGGCGGGCGACAACACATTGTTGGAAGCCAGCATCAATGTGCGCGCTTCCATTTGCGCCTCAAGACTCAATGGAACGTGAACGGCCATTTGGTCGCCGTCGAAGTCGGCGTTAAACGCGGCACATACCAAGGGGTGCAGCTGAATGGCCTTGCCTTCGATCAGAATCGGTTCAAACGCCTGAATGCCCAAGCGGTGCAGTGTCGGCGCACGGTTGAGCATAATCGGGTGCTCTCGGATAACCTCTTCCAAGATATCCCAAACTTCAGGCACTTCCTGTTCCACCAGTTTTTTGGCGGCTTTCACGGTTGATGCCTGACCCTGCTTTTCCAGCTTGTGGAAAATAAACGGTTTAAACAGCTCCAATGCCATTTTTTTAGGCAGACCGCATTGGTGCAGGCGCAGATAAGGGCCTACGGTAATCACGGAACGGCCAGAATAATCAACCCGTTTACCCAGCAGGTTTTGACGGAAACGGCCGCCCTTGCCTTTAATCATGTCGGCCAGCGATTTAAGCGGGCGCTTGTTGGCGCCGGTCATGGCCTTGCCGCGGCGGCCGTTGTCGAGCAACGAATCCACAGCTTCTTGCAGCATACGTTTTTCGTTGCGCACGATAATGTCGGGAGCGTGCAACTCCAGCAGGCGTTTCAGGCGGTTGTTGCGGTTGATGACGCGGCGGTATAAATCATTCAGATCGGAAGTGGCGAAGCGCCCGCCGTCAAGCGGCACCAGCGGACGCAAATCCGGCGGCAACACCGGCAGCACGTCCATAATCATCCATTCGAGCTTCATGCCGCTGCGCTGGAAAGCTTCCAGCACTTTCAGGCGTTTGGCAATTTTTTTGATTTTGGTGTCGGAGCCGGTAGATTCCAACTCTTGGCGCAGAATTTCTACTTCTGAAGCAATATTGAGCATACGCAGCAGCTCGCGGATACCTTCGGCACCCATTTTGGCATCGAAATCATCGCCGTATTCTTCGAGCTTGGCATAGTAGTCGTCTTCGGTCAGCAGCTGACCGCGTTGCAGCGGGGTCATGCCGGGGTCGGTTACCACATAGGCTTCAAAATACAGCACGCGCTCGATATCGCGCAGGGTCATGTCCAACACCATGCCCAAACGCGAGGGCAGCGATTTCAAAAACCAGATGTGCGCAACGGGCGCAGCCAGTTCGATGTGGCCCATGCGTTCGCGGCGCACTTTGGAAAGGGTAACTTCCACGCCGCATTTTTCGCAGGTTACGCCTTTGAATTTCAGGCGTTTGTATTTGCCGCACAAGCATTCGTAATCTTTTACCGGGCCGAAGATTTTGGCACAGAACAAACCATCGCGCTCGGGCTTGAAGGTACGGTAGTTGATGGTTTCGGGTTTTTTCACTTCGCCGTAAGACCACGAGCGGATGGTTTCGGGTGAGGCAATACCGATTTTGATGGCATCAAATTCTTCTTCTATGCCGGCAGATTGCAACGGATTGAACAGGTTCATTAAATTCATTTTGGCTCCTTAGAAGGAAGTATTGTTGGCAGCAATGCGGATATTCGGTTCAGGTTGCATGGCAGGGCTTTTCAGACGGCCTGATATTGCCCGCGCGGTTTTATGCCGTTTTACAGACACCGCCGTCAGCTTGCCGGCTCTTGCCGGCGCAGCCCCTATGCCTTTTTCAGACGGCCCGGAACACACAGGCCGTCTGAAAACCTGTTGGTCAATAACGTTCCAAATCGATATCCAAGCCCAGCGAGCGGATTTCTTTAACCAATACGTTAAACGATTCGGGCATACCGGCATCGATTTTATGCTCGCCTTTCACAATATTTTCATACATTTTGGTGCGGCCTGTTACATCATCGGACTTCACAGTCAGCATCTCTTGCAGGGTATAGGCTGCGCCGTAGGCCTCAAGCGCCCATACCTCCATCTCACCGAAACGCTGGCCGCCGAACTGCGCCTTGCCGCCCAGCGGCTGTTGGGTAACCAGGCTGTAGGGGCCGGTTGAGCGGGCGTGCATTTTTTCGTCTACCAAGTGGTGCAGTTTCAGGTAGTGCATCACACCCACGGTTACTTTGCGGTCAAACGCTTCGCCGGAACGGCCGTCATACAGGGTAATCTGGGTTTTGCTGTCGTTGAAACCGAGTTTCTGCACTTCGGCATCGCTATCCGGATAGGCCAAATCCAACATACTGTAGATTTCGTTTTCTTTGGCACCGTCAAACACCGGCGAAGCGAAAGTGGCGCCGTGCTTCAGATTGGCGGCCAACTCTAGAATTTCATCATCGCTCAACTCATCGAGGTTTTCCCGCTTGCCGCTGCCGTTATACAGCTGGTTTAAGAAGGCGCGGATTTCTCCCGCTTTGCGCTGTTCGGCCAGCATACGCTCGATACGCTCGCCGATGCCTTTTGCCGCCCAGCCCAAATGCACTTCGAGAATCTGGCCGATATTCATACGGCTGGGTACGCCCAACGGATTCAACACGATGTCGACAGGACGACCGTCTGCCATGTAGGGCATATCTTCCACAGGCAGAATGCGCGATACCACGCCTTTGTTGCCGTGACGGCCTGCCATTTTGTCGCCTGCCTGCAGGCGGCGTTTGATGGCGATAAACACTTTCACCATTTTTTGCACGCCGGGCTGCAATTCATCGCCCTGGGTCAGCTTTTTCTTTTTAATCTCATACAGTTCTTCGGCTTCTTCGCGTTTTTGCTGCAGGCTGACTTTAATCAGCTCGAGCTGTTTGGCCAGCGGTTCATCGCTCAAACGGATATCAAACCAATCATGCTTGCTCGGCAACGAAGCCAGATATTCGGCAGTAATTTTGCTGCCTTTGGCCAACTTCAGCGGGCCGCCGTTGGCTTTCTGTCCGACTATCATGCGCTCGATACGGCTGAAAGCATCGTTGTCGAAAATACGCAGCTGGTCGCTCAGATCCTGGCGGTAGCGTTTGAGCTCGGCATCGATAATCGATTGGGCGCGTTTGTCGCGCTGGATGCCTTCGCGGGTAAACACCTGCACATCAATCACCGTGCCGCTCATACCGGTGGGCATACGCAGCGAAGTGTCTTTCACATCGGAAGCTTTTTCACCGAAAATGGCACGCAGCAGTTTTTCTTCGGGAGTAAGCTGGGTTTCGCCTTTGGGGGTAACTTTACCTACCAGCACATCGCCGGCCTCTACTTCGGCACCGATATACACAATACCCGATTCGTCCAAACGGTTTTGCATCCGCTCCGACAGGTTGGGAATATCGCGGGTAATGTCTTCCGCACCCAATTTGGTATCCCGCGCCACCACATTCAATTCTTCGATGTGGATGGAGGTGTAGCGGTCATCCGCAGCGACTTTTTCTGAAATCAGAATCGAATCTTCATAGTTGTAGCCGTTCCACGGCATGAAGGCGATGGTCATGTTTTGACCCAAAGCCAGCTCGCCCAAATCGGTGGATGCTCCATCGGCCACCACATCACCGCGCTGCAATACATCGCCCGCTTTCACCACCGGGCGTTGGTTGATATTGGTCGATTGGTTGGAGCGGGTGAATTTCACCAGGTTGTAAATGTCCACCCCCACTTCGCCCGCCGTGGCTTCATCATCGTGTACGCGCACGACAATACGGTTGGCATCCACATATTCCACCACGCCGCCCCTGCGGGCCACAATGGCGGTGGCGGAATCGACAGCCACCGAACGCTCGATACCGGTGCCGACCATCGGTTTTTCAGGACGCAGGCACGGCACCGCCTGACGCTGCATATTCGCCCCCATCAAGGCGCGGTTGGCATCGTCGTGTTCCAGAAACGGAATCAGCGAAGCAGCCACAGAGACCACTTGGCCGGTCGCCACATCCATATATTGCACACGGTCGGCAGTGGCCATAATGGTTTCGCCTTTTTCACGGCAGGTAATCAAATCACCGGTCAAACGGCCGTCTGAATCCAATTCGGCATTGGCCTGCGCAATCACATAGCGCCCCTCTTCAATGGCCGACAAGTAATCGATTTCATTTGTAACCCTGCCTTCCACCACCCGGCGGTAAGGGGTTTCCAAGAAGCCGTATTCGTTAGTGCGGGCAAATACCGACAGCGAATTGATCAAGCCGATGTTCGGCCCTTCGGGCGTTTCAATCGGACACACGCGCCCGTAGTGGGTCGGGTGTACATCGCGCACCTCAAAGCCTGCGCGCTCGCGGGTTAAGCCGCCCGGACCGAGCGCCGATACACGGCGTTTGTGGGTGATTTCCGAAAGAGGGTTGGTTTGATCCATAAACTGGCTCAGTTGGCTGGAGCCGAAAAACTCTTTAATCGCTGCAGAAACGGGTTTGGCATTAATCAAATCGTGCGGCATCAAGTTTTCTGATTCCGCTTGGTTCAAACGCTCTTTCACTGCACGCTCCACACGCGCCAAGCCGCTGCGGAACTGGTTTTCAGTCAATTCGCCGACCGAGCGCACGCGGCGGTTGCCCAAGTGGTCGATATCGTCCACTTCGCCGTGACCGTTGCGCAACTCTACCAAAGTGGCGATAGAAGCCACAATGTCTTCCACACTCAGCACATAGCCGCCCTTTTCGGCCGCTCCGGTAAAAGTTTGGTTCAACAGGCGGCCATACCATGATTCGGCCTGCGCTTCGCCCAACTTCTGCTCGTAAGTACGGGTGTTGAACTTCATACGGCCTACACGCGACAAATCGTAACTGTCTTCACTAAAAAACAGCCGGTTAAACAGCAATTCTACGGCCTCTTCGGTAGGCGGTTCGCCCGGGCGCATCATACGGTAAATCGCCACGCGCGCCGCCTGCTGGTCGGCGGTTTCGTCAGCACGCAAAGTATTGGAAATGTAACCGCCCTGCCCCAACTCATTAATATACAGGGTTTCAATTTTCTCAATAGCGTGAATATCGAATTTTGCCAGCAGTTCTTCGGTGATTTCGTCATTGGCAACTGCCAGCACTTCACCTGTGTCGGGTACGATTAAATCGGCAGCCAACACTCTGCCCAACAGGCTTTCCTGATCCACATCCAAACGGGTAAGACCCGCATTACCTATATCGCGGATATTTTTCGCAGTAATGCGTTTTCCCTTGACAACCAATACGTTGCCTTCTTTATCGACAATATCGAATTTGGCAGTTTCCCCTTTCAGACGGCCTGCAATCAAATCTGTTTGTACGCCGTTTTTAGACAAGTAAAATGTTTCTTTATCGTAGAAAGTATCGAGAATCTGCTCGTTATTGTAGCCTAAGGCTTTGAGCAGAATCGTTACCGGCATCTTGCGGCGGCGGTCAATACGGAAATACAGTAAATCTTTCGGATCAAACTCGAAATCCAACCAAGAGCCGCGGTAGGGAATGATACGGGCAGAAAAAAGCAATTTGCCGGAAGAATGGGTTTTGCCGCGGTCGTGCTCGAAAAACACCCCCGGAGAGCGGTGAAGCTGCGACACGATCACACGCTCGGTACCGTTAATCACAAACGAACCGCTGGGTGTCATCAGCGGGATTTCCCCCATATACACCTCGTTTTCACGCACTTCTTTTACTGTGGGCTTGGAAGCTTCTTTGTCTAAAATCACCAGACGGATTCGCGCACGCAACGGGGCTGCATAAGTGATACCGCGCAATTGGCACTCAGGAATATCGAACAACGGTTCACCCAAGGTGTAATGCACAAATTCCAAACGTGCGTAACCGTTGTGGCTAACAATCGGAAAAATTGAATTAAAGGCCGCCTGGAGACCTTCTTCGCTACGTTTGTCAAAAGGCTTGTCCAACTGCAAAAATTTAGAATAAGAGTCCAGCTGGGTAGCCAACAAAAACGGCACCTCCAACACGTTGGCCCGCTTGGCAAAACTCTTACGGATGCGTTTTTTCTCAGTAAAAGAATAACTCATAAAAAACTCCAGAATAGGGAGGGCTTTTAAAAACTAAGAGACTGAAGCTGCCTTAAACCTGACAGCGATTCGGAATCCGACTGACGATGCCGTCATCGATTGCCTGAAAACTTCGCCACACTTCAAATTTTTACATTTATTTTCAACAAACACAGGAATAAATTGTCAATAAATGTAAATATTCCATTCTTTATCAATAAAAAGCAAAACAAGGCTGGCAGAGCCTGCCAGCCTTTATTCACCACAACGGATTATTTAATTTCAACTTTTGCACCGGCTTCTTCCAGCTGTTTCTGGATATCTTCAGCCTCAGCTTTAGAAACCCCCTCTTTAACGGCTTTGGGGGCACCGTCAACCATATCTTTAGCTTCTTTCAAGCCCAAGCCTGTAATGGCACGAACCACCTTAATCACGCCTACTTTCTGGTCACCGGCAGCAGCCAAGATAACGTCAAACTCAGTTTTCTCTTCAGCGGCGGCACCTGTAGCGGCACCGGCAGGGCCTGCAACAGCAACAGCAGCGGCAGACACACCGAATTTTTCTTCAAAAGCTTTAACCAAGTCGTTCAATTCCATAACAGTTAAAGAACCAACAGCTTCCAAAATGTCTTCTTTAGTAATAGCCATGCTATTCAAACTCCAAATTTATATTAAAAACTTTAATCGAAACAAAATACTTAAGCAGCTTCTTCAGCAACTTTTTTCTCAGCCAGAGCAGCCAAAGCGCGGGCAAAGCCTGAAACAGGTGCCTGCATAACAAACAGCAGTTTGGACAACAGCTCTTCACGGCTTGGAATAGATGCCAACTCGCTTACTTCGGCAGCATTCAATACATTGCCATTGTAAGACCCGGCTTTGATAATGATTTTGTCGTCTTTTTTCGCGAACTGATGCAGCACTTTTGCAGCGGCTACAGCATCTTCAGAAGCGGCGTAAACCAACGGACCTGTCATTTGGTCTGCCAAACCTGCAAATGAAGTACCTTCTACTGCGCGACGGGCCAATGTATTTTTCAGAACGCGCAAATACACGCCTTCTTTACGAGCATTGGCACGAAGCTCTGTCATGCTGGCAACACTGATACCGCGATACTCGGCAACCACCAGAGTTTGTGCATGAGCAATCGCAGCACTAATCTCTTCAACGGCCACCTTCTTGGTTTCAATATTGAGACTCAAGGTCTACCTCCCACTGTTAAACAAAGAAATACCAAAGTATTTCACCAGCGCGGCAACCTAAAAAGACATTTTACAAGAAATACTTGATTATTCGATTCAGGACTACCGTCTGCGTAGGGCAGTTATGATTAAATCTTGCGATCCCTACGGTCTTGGACATCTACTTAAAAAATTAAGTAGCCCACCCATTCAGACGGCCTATTCGGCACATCTCAATAGGCCATCTGAAAATTTTTTAACTACTTATGCTTGAAGCATCAACACGCACACCCGGCCCCATAGTGCTGGATACAGCCACTTTGCGCAAATATTGACCCTTCGCGGCGGCAGGCTTGGCTTTTATGATAGCATCTAACAAAGCATCGAAATTCTCTCGCAAATCAGCCTTAGCAAAAGAAGCTCGACCAATAGTAGCATGCACAATACCAGCCTTATCGGTACGATATTGCACCTGGCCTGCTTTGGCATTTTTTACCGCTTCAGAAACATTCGGGGTTACCGTGCCAACTTTAGGGTTCGGCATTAAACCGCGCGGGCCTAAAATTGTACCCAACTGGCCGACAACACGCATAGCATCAGGAGAGGCAATCACCACATCGAAATTTAGATTGCCTTTCTTCACTTCCTCAGCCAAATCTTCGAAACCCACCACATCCGCACCAGCCACTTTAGCTGCTTCGGCATTCGCACCTTGGGCAAACACAGCAACGCGTGTCACCTTTCCAGTACCCTTGGGTAATACAACCGAGCCACGGATAACTTGATCCGACTTACGGGGATCCACACCCAAATTGAACGAAACATCAACAGACTCATCGAATTTTGCAGTTGCCGCCTCTTTTACCAAAGCAATTGCTTCATCAATCGCATACAGTTTGTTAGCTTCCACCGAGGCCTGCAATGTTTTTAAACGTTTAGAAATTTTAGCCATCACACACCCTCCACATCCAAACCCATAGAGCGGGCTGAGCCAGCAATCGTACGAACCGCAGCATCCAAATCGGCTGCAGTTAGATCAGGCTCTTTAGTTTTTGCAATTTCTTCCAGCTGGGTGCGGGTTACTTTACCCACTTTGTTGGTTAGCGGATTCGAGCTGCCTTTTTGCAAACCGGCTGCTTTTTTCAGCAAAATGGTAGCAGGCGGGGTTTTCATTACAAAAGTGAATGATTTGTCCGCAAATGCAGTAATCACCACAGGAATCGGCAAGCCCGGCTCCATGGATTGAGTAGCAGCATTAAATGCCTTACAAAATTCCATGATATTCAACCCCCGCTGACCCAAAGCCGGCCCCACGGGAGGAGAAGGATTTGCCTTGCCTGCAGGAATCTGCAGCTTGATGTAGCCAATGATTTTCTTTGCCACTTTACATAGCTCCTAATTAAGCGGGTATAACGCGAAAACTTCGCTCCCCAAAAATAGACCCGATATTATACTTTACACAAAACATAATATCAATTTATTTCTATTTGCTGCCAATTACTGAATTTTTTCCACTTGATTAAACTCAAGCTCAACAGGCGTTTCGCGACCGAAAATCTGTACCGAAACGCGCAGCTTATTGCGCTCATAATTGACTTCTTCAACAATCCCGTTAAAGTCGGCAAACGGACCGTCGTTCACACGCACCTGCTGACCGACCTCAAACTCGACCTTAGGCTTAGGTTTTTCAACCCCTGTCTGAACCTGTTGCAAAATTGCATCAACTTCTTTTTGAGAAATCGGCATCGGGCGATTGGCGGTTCCACCGATAAAACCAGAAACCCTGGGAGTGCTTTTTACCAAATGCCAAGAATCATCGGTCATCTCCATTTCAATCAACACATAACCAGGAAAAAACTTGCGTTCACTAATAGTTTTTCGGCCATTTTTAATATCTACCACCTCTTCGACAGGCACCAAAATCTGTCCAAAGCAATCACTCATATTTTCACGCGCAATACGCTCTTTTAAAGTTTTCTGCACGTTTTTTTCAAAACCGGAATAAGCCTGCACAACATACCAACGTTTAGACATTTTTATCCCCTCTTTAACAACAAATCAAAAAACAGCCATGAAATCAAACTGTCTACCGCATAGATAAACAACGACAACACCGCAACAAAGACCACAACAAAAAAAGTCATCCGAACAGCATCTTGACGGGATGGCCAAACAACTTTTTTAAATTCAACAACAGAGTCACGAACATAAACCACCAAACGACGGCCAAAATCGCACCAATAAAATATAATCAACAAACCCACAATCACGCCGACTACAGGAAATAATACCCGCACATATATTGATAGGTTTTGTACGTTATAGAAAGCCCACAATCCTGCCACAACCAGTGCAACCGCAATCGCTAACTTGAAAACGTCACCCCCCTTGGGACCAGAGCCATAACTACGCTCAGAGAACTTAGTTTCCGTCCGCACAAGCCGACCGGGCTTTTTTTCCTTATCCTGCGGTATATTTTCAGCCATCTTTTTTCCAATATGTAATGAAAGACTTCAATGCAGCCTAGCTACATTAAAAAATAATTTAAATGAAGTAATAAAACTTAGCTACCTGAAATTATAAGGAATAAAATAATAATTGCTTGAAACGGTAAAAAATTAACCGGCACAAAGGCCGGTTAATTTTTTATTGGCAGGCCAGGAGGGTCTCGAACCCCCAACCCTCGGTTTTGGAGACCGATACTCTACCAATTGAGCTACTGGCCTCTAAAATAATCAAGCGATGATGGAAGATACCACACCGGCACCCACAGTACGGCCGCCCTCGCGAATCGCAAAGCGCAAACCGTCTTCCATCGCAATCGGCGCGATCAATTCTACCGTGATGGTTACGTTTTCACCCGGCATAACCATTTCCACACCCTCTTCCAAAGTTACCGCGCCGGTAACATCGGTGGTGCGGAAGTAGAACTGCGGACGGTAGTTGGCGAAGAACG
>NZ_JADGLG010000168.1:0-433 GCF_015235335.1 Neisseria sp. 19428wB4_WF04 | reverse complement strand
AAATACAAAGAGAATGAAGGGCGAGTTCGCTGGTTAAAGTCTGCTGAAGCACAAAGGCTGATAGGGGTAGCAAAACCAAGGTACTTCGCCGATCTGATTATATTTAGTCTTAATACTGGTTTAAGACAAAGTAATGTTTTAAATCTTAAGTGGGACCAAATAGATTTAGATCGTCAAGTTGCTTGGTATTATCCTGATGAGATGAAAGCTGGAAAAGCTTTGGGTGTTGTTTTAAATGAAGCCGCGATTGGGGATTTAAGGTGGCAGATAGGGAAACATTCCAAATATGTTTTTGTGAGGCTCTAGACTAGCAGAATAGCTCTGTTAGCCTAGAAAAATGAAATATAACACCAAGTTAAGTTACTATCAGCTCAAAAAATTATCAAGCATTTTTGTGTCGGTATAGAAGCCTCAAAAACCGCTTTGCCGACAG
>NZ_JADGLG010000167.1:0-434 GCF_015235335.1 Neisseria sp. 19428wB4_WF04 | reverse complement strand
AAATTATAATGACAAAATTGTTCAAGAGCAAGAATGTAAAATCAATGAACTGAAAGATATTTTAAATAAAAGAAAAAATGTTTTTACAAATAGCATTTCAATTTTAGCTTTGATAGTTTCTGTTGCGTCGATTGTATTATATTTTATAGGGCGTTAATTTATGAATTTTTTAAGTTCTTTAAAAGATAAGGCGGTAAATGCTTCAGAAGCAATTAAAGACAAAACTATTAAGACTGCTGAAGTTGTTAAAGATATTGGAATGGAAGTAAAATGTGGGATTGGTTGGCACGCGGGTGAATATCAAAATGAAAAAGATAAACCAAAATGTTTTTTTTCCAAAATTTGCCCTGATTGTGGAAAATATCTTACAAAAAATCAACATGATTTTGAAGCTCCTGAAATATTAAATCCTGATAATTGTTATGGATATAGAC
>NZ_JADGLG010000166.1:0-437 GCF_015235335.1 Neisseria sp. 19428wB4_WF04 | reverse complement strand
TCATTACCCCTACTATCTTGTTATAAGCACACAAGTAAACAGCTTTCTCACCTCATCTCAGAATCCTACACTAAATCCCAAGCTTCAATTAAAAAATCATTATTTCCCATACAATTGCAGAAATCCCCCCTAAAGAGAGAGGAATTACAGAATACAGAAAAATGAAGACAATTTCACCTCGTACATCTAAATAGGGATGCCAGTAACAACAACTGCAATAAAAAATCAACAAGGCGTACTCTGAATTTTCATGATTTTAATAAAAGAAAATCATGAAATTTTAAAGTAAAGGTGGCGCTCTGTCCTCAATTCACCCTATTGTGACTCACTTTTGCAGACTATATGGTAGGAAATAACAGTTACTTTTCAAAGATCTTTGCAGTTACACCCAAGCCAAAATCAGGACAGAGATCCACCCTTAATTACAGCAATTTAAC
>NZ_JADGLG010000165.1:0-438 GCF_015235335.1 Neisseria sp. 19428wB4_WF04 | reverse complement strand
GACTTCATCAGACTAAAGAGCTTCTTCAAGGCAAGGGAAAACAGGATTGAAACAAAAAAACAGCCCACTAATTGGGAAAAAATATTTACAAGTTATTTATCTGACAAAGGGTTAATCTCCATAATATATAAAGAACTCACACAGCTCAACAACAAAAAAATCAAACAACCCGTTCAAAAAATGAGCAGAGGACATGAACAGACATTTCTCCAAAGAAGATATAACGATGGCCAATAGACACATGAAAAGATGCTCATCATCACTAATCATCAGGGAAATGCAAATCAAAACTACACTAAGATATCACCTTACACCTGTTAGAATGGCAAAAATATCCAAAACCAAGAGTGACAAATGTTGGAGAGGCTGTGGAGAAAAAGGAACCCTCCTACACTGTTGGTGGGAATGCAAACTGGTGCAGCCACTATGGAAAACAAG
>NZ_JADGLG010000164.1:0-441 GCF_015235335.1 Neisseria sp. 19428wB4_WF04 | reverse complement strand
GCAAGGGGCCGAACCGGATCACGGTTGCTCGAGCCCGAGCGCCCGATCGAAGCACGGTTTCGGAATACCGGCCCCGATCCGGTTGGATCGGGGCCGGTTCCGAAGCCACCGACTTGGTCGTCGACAAGGAGCTTCACCATGAACGGATCGGATTCAGCTGCCGCGACGGCGATAATGCGGATCTGGTCCGAGACCCACCAGACGGCCTTCGCCCGGGCCACCGGCGACGTGAACCCGATGCATATGGATGTGCGCCTGGCACAGCGGACGCTCGCAGGCGGCCGCGCGGTCCACGGCGTTCACGCCGCCCTGTGGGCGCTGGATGCCTGCGCGGAAACATACCGGCTCGAAGACTTGAGCAGCCTGCAGATGCGGTTCGAACGCTTCGTGCTGGTGGGCGACCGTACCGAACTCGCGGTGCATGAGGCGGATGCGCAGGGC
>NZ_JADGLG010000163.1:0-445 GCF_015235335.1 Neisseria sp. 19428wB4_WF04 | reverse complement strand
CTTGAACACCTTTCTCACCATTAAATCCACCTGAAATTTCTACGCTGTCTGAATTAATTAGCTTATCAACAGATGCTGCTGAAACATATTTTGGATCTTTTTTAGATTTTTCTTTTTGATATGAGTCGCCTTTTTCATAATCTAACCATACGACCATAACATTTTCTTTTTTCTTAGAGATTTCTTCTGTTACTTTTTTAAATTTGTCACTGTCTTTTAATTTAAAAGTAACAGCAGGTTGGTTCGTATTTTGTTTAAATTCTTGTTTAGCAGAACCTTGTTGAATATCTTTTCCTGTTAACTTAATGTTATCATCAGCATCACGTATCGTTAAATTGGCTTGTGATGATAAGATTTCACGGGCTTGTGATTGATTTTCAACTCCCGCTAACTGCACTCGTATCCGATTTTGATCTTCTACTTGGATTTTTGGTTCAGATACACC
>NZ_JADGLG010000162.1:0-453 GCF_015235335.1 Neisseria sp. 19428wB4_WF04 | reverse complement strand
CGGCCATCGCGGGCCATGCCGCCCTCGACGCCCTGGCCGAGCATGGGGATGCCTGCTACGCGGTCTACCTCGCCTGCTTCGGCGATCCGGGCTTGTTCGCCCTGCGGGAGCTGTCGGCCGTGCCGGTCGTCGGCATGGCGGAGGCGGCCTGCCGAGAGGCCGCCGCCTCAGGGGCGTTCGGCATCGTCACGGGGGGGACGGCGTGGGACCCGATGCTCCGGGAGTTCGTCGCCACCCTCGGCCTGTCCGACAAGCTCGCGGCCATCGCCACGGTGGCGCCGACAGGAGGCGACATCGCCCGGGATCCGGACGGCGCCCTCGGCATCCTGGCGCACGCCTGTCGCGACTGCCATGCGGCCGGAGCGAACACGGTAATCCTCGGGGGCGCCGGCCTCGCCGGGCTGGCGCGGCGGCTCGAACCGCAGGCCCCATGCCCCTTGATCTGTTCCGTGG
>NZ_JADGLG010000161.1:0-453 GCF_015235335.1 Neisseria sp. 19428wB4_WF04 | reverse complement strand
GTTTTAATAAGACTTGAAAGTTGAGTAGAAAGATTTGCTAGTTTAACATCTGCTGTATCTGTTTTTAGCTTATCCAACAAAGAAAGAATTTGCATAAAAGAAGCAGATTCGAAAATGCTTATCTTATCACTCTCATCAAAAGCTCCTTTTTGAAGTCTGTTCATCGCTTCACTAACAACTTCTTTTTGACTGATCTTCATATGATCAGGTAAAAATTCATTGGTTTCATCAATAGAATTAAGCAAAGAATTTAAAAAACTTTCCGTATCATCTTGAGTTGAATTTTTACTATCGCTACTTTCATGTTCTTTATTTTTACTCGTTTTACTAAAGGAACTACTAGTATTAGAAGTTTTACTCGGCGTAAGATTTAAAACATCATTTTGCGGAGCTAAATTTGACATCACTTTTCCTTCAAAAAAAATTATTTTAAAAATTTATCTACCATTACAT
>NZ_JADGLG010000160.1:0-455 GCF_015235335.1 Neisseria sp. 19428wB4_WF04 | reverse complement strand
TTGCAGGGTTTTGCCGCCGTTGTCGGCAACGCGCCGGCTTCTCTTCCATTTTTGCCCACCCCAGCCCTCACTTTCGAAGTTGTCTTCCGTGAGTGAGACCATTTCGGTAGCGATGGCACGCATCACGGGGCGGGTGTCGGTGGCGTTTTTCAACAGTTGGCTGAGACCGTGTTCGAGTTGACTGGCATCTAAGCTGATTTCAAGCATCTAAATCCACCAGTTTATAATTAAAAAATGCGGCGAGTTTCCGCATCATATCCAATGCTTGAAAATCGTCAATGATGACGTTGATTTCCCCGAAGTCCAACACTATGGTGTTGTCGTCTTTTAAATTTCTTTCCACATCCACACTGTCTTCAATAGTGTAGGCCGCCCGATAAATATCCCGGCTTAAGTCCAACTCTGCCATCTTTACCCTTTCAGTAAATCCAACACCCAAGCCAGCACGGCTTTGG
>NZ_JADGLG010000015.1:0-42233 GCF_015235335.1 Neisseria sp. 19428wB4_WF04 | reverse complement strand
CTTCGGTTTCGTATTCCACGTGCGAGGTATTGATGGTGATGCCGCGGGCTTTTTCTTCCGGGGCATTGTCGATTTGGTCGTAGCCTTTAGCCTGACCGCCGAATTTTTCTGCCAAAATGGTGGTCAGCGCGGCAGTCAAAGTGGTTTTACCATGGTCAACGTGACCGATGGTGCCAACGTTTACGTGCGGCTTGCTCCGCTCGAATTTCTCTTTAGCCATGGCAATTTCCTATTCCTAAAGATTTAAGTCCGGGTAAATAAATGAATTGGTGCCCATGGGCAGAATTGAACTGCCGACCTCTCCCTTACCAAGGGAGTGCTCTACCCCTGAGCTACATGGGCTGATTTTCTGGAGCGGGTGAAGGGAATCGAACCCTCACCGTAAGCTTGGAAGGCTTCTGCTCTACCATTGAGCTACACCCGCTTACTCTGTTTCTCTGCTCCAAGTTTGATTGGATTTTTTGGTGGAGGGAGAAGGATTCGAACCTTCGAAGCTTACGCAACAGATTTACAGTCTGCCCCCTTTGACCGCTCGGGAATCCCTCCAAAAAGAGAGATGCAATATTAGAGACTTCCCGCAACCCAGTCAAGATGATTTTTGCTTTTTTTTATTGATTAATCTTAATATGGTAATTTTAAATAAATTTATTTTATTCAGACGGCCTCTGAACGGCTTATCTCTCTGCAACAATACGTTCGTATTTTGCCTGCAGCTGCTCTTGGCTTTCGGGATTTTCTTCATCAATCAGAATGCAGTCTACCGGACATACCTGCTGACACTGGGGCTCATCGTAGTGTCCGACACATTGTGTGCACAGGTTGGGGTTGATTTCATAGATCTCCTCCCCTTGTGAGATGGCATCGTTAGGACACTCCGGCTCGCAGACATCACAGTTAATACACTCATCCGTGATAAAGAGCGACATTTTTTATTCCTTTAAAAATATTGAGTTCAAAACCGAAGGCGGATTATAACATAAACCGCTTTAAAACCATTGCCTTCCGCTTTGGAATGAAACACCGAAGGCCGTCCGGGTATTTTCAGACGGCCTGATATATTGCCCCCGGTGAAAGGAGGCATTTTTACATTCTTTGGTGTGTTTATTTTTTAAAATCGGTAGCTGTATTGCAAACCTACGATATGGGCGTGGCTTTTATAGCCGGCAGATGATGAAACGTTACTGTCCACCGTGGTTACCTGTGCGTTGGAAGGTTTATCCTGCACAACAGCATCGCTCTTCTGGATATATATATAGCTGTATGCAGCGTTTAACGTATGATTTTTGCCGATATCGTATTTTGCACCCAGCGAATACCAAATGCGGTTGTTGTCGGGCATGGTAACCAACCGCTCGTTGGTATTGCGCACGGGGGATTGGTCATAAGCCATACCGAAGCGCAATTGCAGGGGGTTGCTGATTTGGTATGCTGCTCCGAGCGATACTTTATAAGTATCGCGCCAATTAGGTTCGATGACGGTTTGGTTGGACGGCCGGCCGCTGACAGTCCGTTTGGCGTTTTCAAACTGTAATTCAGCACGGTTAAAGCGCGAATGGCGCGTCCATGTTACATCGCCGAACAAATCCCATTGTCTGCCCGCGCGATACATACCGTGTACCGACAAGGATTCGGGCGTGGTGATTTTCAGGCCGGCTTTTTCATGCGCCACATAGCCGGTTCCGCCGTTTTCCAATGTTTTGCCGATACGGGCAGCATACAGGCGCTGTGCTACAGTACCCTGCGCCGTCCAATCTGCCGATCCCGCCAAATGATGCTTGATGTGCGAACGGTAATTTACGCCCACACGGCTGCGGTCATTAATATCCCACATCCAAGCCAAATGGTAGCCGAAGCCCCAATCTTTGCCTTTAACTTCGGAGTAGCCGTCCATATTGCCGACCCCGGCAGGGTCAGGATTGAGCACAGTGTGCCGCATCGATGCCGCCCAATCTGCATATTTCCGCAACTGGGCCGTGCTGTATTGGGCAACGGCACCTATGGCAACCGAATGGTTTTCGTTTAATTTGAATGCCACGGCAGGCTCTACCGCAACAGAAGTCAATTCGGTTTTATTCAGGTTGTAACGCAAGGCAGAATCATGATCGTATTCGGTTTTGGAACCAAACGGCACATAAACACCCAAACCGGCAGCCACATCATCGTTTACTTTATAGGCACCGTAAAGATGCGGGGCAAACACCAAGTCTTTGGTGATTTTACCGCTGCTGCTGCTATTACTAACCGCCGTCCCCCCGTTATAAACTGCCCTGCCTTCACGATATTTCACACTGGGGGATACGAGATTTAAGGAAGCGGAAATTTCAGAGCTTTCCAGCTTAACGAGGCCTGCGGGATTGTAAAACAAGGTTGATGCATCTGCGGCTTCGCCGGCGGCGGCATTGGCTGTGCTCTGCGCCGAAACGGATTGTGTGCCGAAATGATAACCGGAAGCGTATGCCTGCACGGCAAATGCCGCACCGACAATCATAGCAAGGTAATGCGGTGTGTATTTCATAGTTTCAAACCCATCAAAAAATTAAGACAGAACAATCTGTAAAAGCGCCCGATGTCGATGTCGCCCGACACGGTAGACTACTGTTTTACATTAAAGTACCGCCTGCTGCATCGGTAGTGTTTTATTACAAAATTTAGTGTAGGCACTCGATTCTATAATAATTTTTTTCACTTTATGCTGTTTTTCTCACAAAACAGGCCGTCTGAACAATACTTTGTTGTTTTCTGCCTACCCTCCGCAAACATTTGTAATACGGAAAGGCTTAAAAAAAGCCGCTCAGGCCGTCTGAAAAATTTTCAGGCGGCCTGAGCGGCTAAATCCATTTCATACTTATTCATCGGTGTTTTTATCACCGCCGCGGCGCGAAAAATTGATACCCAGCTGCTTCAGTTTGCGGTAAAGGTGGGTACGTTCCAAGCCCACTTTCTGCGCCACTCTGCTCATATTGTGGCTTTCCTGAACGATATGGTATTCGAAATAACGGCGTTCCAATTCTTCGCGCAATTCGCGCAACGGCATATTGAAGTTGAAACCGCCCACCATCTCCGACACCGGTGCCCGGTTCATCTGCCCGAGCACGGCACCTGCCGCCTGCTCATCCACTTCTCCGCCCTCCGCGCCCAATGCGAGATTTTTCACAACGCTGCGCAATTGCTCGAAATTGCCCGGCCAATCATATTGGCGCAAAACATTCAATGCTGCGGGGCTGAATTTTACCGGCGTGATTTTCTGCGTTTCGGCCAACCCGCTCAGAATCTGCCCAACCAAAAACACTATATCGTCGGGTTGGCTGCGCAGCGGCGGAATCTGAATTATATATGCCGACAGCGCCTCTTGCAGCCTGGCATCCGCAACCGGGTTTTCGGCTGCTTCGCTTTGCCGGCTGGCGGCGCAAACAATCCGCACATTGCTGCGCTCGGCTTTGCTCAATAAAAAAGCAATACCCTGTTGCAGGCTTTTGCTGTATTCGGAAATATCGCCGAGATACAATATGCCGCCTGCCGCTTTTTGCAGTAGTTCCATCGGGATATCAACGATATGCTCGGTTTTTCCCGGCTCCACCCACGGGCTGCCGGCCTTATGGAAATACCGCGCCACCATCTCAAACGGCGATCCGCCCTCACCGGTTAGCAGCACAGGCTTGTTTTGTTTGATTGCCGGCTCCAGCGCGCGGTTAAGCTCTTGAATCGATGGGCTGTTGCCGAGTTTGTCGAGCGAAAGCCCTGCAGCAGCCTGCATTTCGCCGTATTTCAGCGCGCGGTCAACCGTACTCAGCAGTTTTTGCAGCGCAATAGGCTTTTCAAGAAAATCCAACGCACCGATTTTGGTGGCCTCCACAGCCGTATCGATGCTGGCATGGCCGCTCATCATCACTACCGGCATAGTGAGCTGACCGTTTTTTGCCCACTCTTTCAAAAGAGTGATGCCGTCACAATCGGGCATCCAGATATCGAGCAGCACCATCGCCGGGCGGGTTTGGTGGCGGAGCTGGCGCGCTTCTTCGGCATTTTCGGCCAAGGTAACGGTGTAGCCTTCGTCTTGGAGGATTTCCGAGAGCAGGTCGCGGATACCGATTTCATCGTCCACAATTAAAATATCACTACTACGCATATGCTTCTACCAATCTGGGTAAGACTATTCTGACACACGCGCCGCCCTCTGCCGGATTGCTCAGGCCGATGCGGCCGCCGTGTTCTTCGATGATTTTTTTCACAACGGGCAAACCCAAGCCGGTGCCGGCGGGTTTGTCGGTTACATAAGGCTCGAACGCATGATGCAGCATTTCTTTGCTGAAACTTTTGCCGTTATTGGTTACGGTAAGCACCACATGTTTGCCGTCTTCGGCCGGCTGAGTACACACACGGACAACCGGCAGGCTTTCTTCTTCGGCCGCTTCGGCCGCATTTTTGAAAATATTGTGCAACACCTGCCGCATAGCGGTAGTGTCAGCCGCAACGAAAAGGGCTATATTACTTAAATCGGGGGTGAATGTACACTTACTGCCTTCATATAAAAACAGAATTTCTTCAATAATTTGGTTCAAATCAAGCGGTTCGAGTTTGAGCGAGGGCGCACGCGCATAATTGCGGAAGGCTTCCACCATTTCTTTCAACGCCGCCACCTGCTTGATAATCGTGCCGGTGGAACGCGTCAGAATCTGCGCATCTTGTTCGCCAAGTTTATCATGCAATTTCCATGCCAATCTTTCGGCAGAAAGCTGGATAGGGGTAAGCGGATTGCGGATTTCGTGTGCCAACCGTTTGGCTACTTCCCCCCAAGCCGCTTCTTTTTGCGCCCGCACCAGTGTGGTGATGTCGTCAAACACCATCACGATACCGTTGTCGTTGTCATCGGGCAGAATGGTGGCTTTGCCCAGCAGAATCCGTGCTTCATCGGGAGCGGCATAGCTCAGCTGCACGGCTTTGTCCACCGGCGCAGTTTCCACGATGGAAGCGAATGTTTCTGCCAATACGGCGTGCTGCGGCGACTGCTTCGGCCAATCATGCCAACTGGTGCCGGCCAAATCCTGCAATGAAACACCGAGTATATGCTCCGCACTTTCGTTATAGGCTTTCAGACGGCCTGTGTCGTCTATCGTTACCACGCCGGTGGTCAGGCTCGACAACACGCATTCGAGATAATGGCGGGCGGCTTCCTGCTGCACACGGTTGCGCTCGCTGGCCTCTTGGGCAATCCTCAGCTGCTCGGTCATGTGGTTGAACAAATGCGTAAGCCTGCCGAATTCATCGTTGCGGAAAACCGGCCGTTTCTGCGAAAAATCACCCTGCGCCACCGCCCGCGCGCCTTCTGCCAGCGACAACACCGGTTCGACAAAACGGCGGGCGAAATACAGCGCCATCACCAAAGCCAGCATAATCGCCAGCAAAGTGGTTACCAGCAGAGTGACCAGAAAAAACGTTTGCAGGCCTTGCTTAGCATAAGTCAGCTCGGCATATTTGGCGCGCGCCGCTTCAATCAGCGTGGCATCTTGCGCCACGTTTTCAGGGACAGCCTGCCGGAAAAACAGCGCACTGCTGCCGTTGTCGGTATTCACCGCCAGCCAACCTTGCGCATACAGCACACCGCCGACATTTTCGATACTCCGCGCCGATCCGGACTTTTCCAGCAGATCGCGTGTTACGTTATCCAACACCGGTGCCGGCAATTTGGCGGGGTTGCGCACCACCTCTAGTGCCTGCGTGTTCAGGTTGTACACCGCAAGCTGGCTGAATTGCTGTGTATCGGGTGCGCGCTCCAATGCACGGCTCAGGTTCCGCCCCAAAGATGCGCTGCTGATCAAGTCGATTTGCAGCGGGACGGCATTGCGCATACTGTTATCCAACGCCAGATTTAACGCCGATTTGCTTAAGTTTAACCCGCGCTCGAGCGCATCATGGGTATCGTTGCCAAACCATGAATTGATGCTGTTGGAAATAAACTGGGCCGACACACCGAACAAAAACAACCCCGGCAACACCGCCACCAGCGTAAACATACCTGCCAGGCGGCGGGCGATCTGCGAGCCGAACACGCCGCGCTGCACATCGCGCAGCAGCAGGCGGACATAACGCACCAGCACCGCCAGCAGCACCGCCACCAACACACTGCTTGCTGCGATAATCCACCAAAAATAGTCGCCCAAAATACTGTCGTTGCCGGTGGCCAGCGTGAGAATATAGAGCGAAACAAATGCAAGCACACCGGCAATAAAGAGGAAATAACGCATGGTTTATTCCTGCGAGATATTGAGCGGCTGCCAGCCCGAATCGAGCTGCCAGCTTTTCGATGTAAGCGCATTAATCTGAAACGGCTTGGGCAGCTGGGCGGTACTCAGCGCCAGGCGGATTTCAGCCTTGGATTCACGCGGGCCGACACCGCTGAGCGCCCCGCTGCCCAGCACCCGCCAGTTGGCCACCGCGCCCACGCCCCTGAGGGCGGTTTCCAAGCTGTTGTATTCGGTGGAAAACGTGCCCACGGCAACGCGGTAGCGGTTGGTTAGCGGATGGTAGGAAAGTTTGTATTGAATCGAGCTGTCGCTGCCCACCAGCTGGCCGAATTTAAAACGGTAGGCCGCTATCGTGGGGGCGGAAAGCTGGTAGTTCAGGGTGAATGTGAGCGGCACGCCTTGATTGAGTGCCTGTTTGAGCTGGTCGGGCAAATCAGTTTTGAAGCGGCTGCTCACCAGCATCTGCCCCGATGATGTGAGCACGGCCTGCATACGGATCGCGCTGATGCCTTCTGCGGCCGTCTGAAAAGGCGCGGCCAGCAAAACAGGCAGCAACAGTAGTTTACTGTTTTTGAATAAGCGCGTAATAAAAGCCATCTTGCTGTTTGTTGGGTAAAAGCACCCTCTGCCCTACACATTCGGCATCGGGGTGGCGGTTAAGAAATTTTTGCAGCTGCTGCTCGTTTTCTTCGACAAAAACCGAGCAGGTAGCCAACAGCATTCTGCCGTTTTGCGTCAGGGTCTGCCACAGTGTGTCGAGCAGCTTTTCCTGCCGGCGGGCGGTTTTAGCGGCATCTGTGGGGCGGCGCTGCCATTTGATGTCGGGATTGCGCTTGAGCACGCCTGAGGCGGTGCAGGGCACATCGGCCAATACGGCATCGAAGGGGCGTCCGTTATACCATGCATTTAAGTCCTGCGCATCGGCGCATTGCAAAGAGGCCGTCTGAAAACCCAGCCTGTGCAGATTATCCGCCACTCTTTTCAGACGGCCTGCATCTATATCCAAAGCGGTAACTTCGCAGTCGGCCAGTTCCAATATATGGCCGGTTTTGCCGCCGGGCGCGGCGCAGGCATCCAAAATACGTTCGCCCTGTTGCGGGTTCAGAATATGGGCCGCCTGCTGGGCGCCGAAATCCTGCACCGACACCAGGCCGTCTGAAAAACCGGGCAGCAGGGCAACCGGCACGGCTGTTTCAAGCATCACGGCGTAGTCGTCCAACACTTTTGCCGCCATGCCCGCCTGCGCCAACCCCGCCGCATAATCTCCGGCATTGCTGCGGCGGCGGTTGACCCGCAGAATCATCGGCGGATGCTGCTGCCAGGCGGCGGCCATGTTGTGCCAATGCACCGGATAGTGGTTTTTCAGATACTGTATCCACCACGCAGGCAGATTATATTTCGCCACATCGTTGTGTTTGCAGGCCGCCGCCAGTTTGCCGCGCTCGCGCAAAAAGCGGCGCAAAACAGCATTGGCAAAAGAACGGTATTGCCCTTTGCCGATTTTGGCGGCTTCTTCCACCGCTTCATTCACCACCGCATGGGGCGCGTTGCGGGTGTAGTGCAGCTGGTAGAGCGCGGCCAGCAGCAGGCTTTCGAGCTGCGGGTCGGCAATTGGTTTGGCGAGCATTTTGCCGAGCATGAATTTCAGGCTGCCCAAATAACGCTGACAACCATAGGCAATGTCTTGCAGCGTGCCGTTTTCCTGCGGGCTTAAATCAGGCTGCCCTGCGCGGATGGCGGCCAACACGTCTTGCAGGTTCTGCCCTGCCGCCACCGCCGCTATGCTTTGGGCGGCGAGTTTCTGCGCTAAAGCCATGCTCACAGCCGCTCCCCTGCCGCTATGCGGTTGCCGGCGGCAAAGGCGGCGATACTCATACGCCTGCTGCCGGCGGGCTGTAATTCGGTAATGTTCACAGCCTGCTCCCCGCAGGCCACAATCAGGCCGTCTGAACCGCAATGCAGCACTTCGCCCGCTTCGCCGCTCTGCACCACTATTTCGGCCTGCCAGATTTTCAGGGGTTTGCCCTGATATTCGGTCCAGGCACCGGGCACCGGGTTGAAAGCGCGGATTTTGCGCTCGACCACGGCGGCAGGCTCGCCCCAAACAATTCTGGCTTCTTCTTTGCTCAATTTCTGTGCATACGTTACACCGCTTTCAGGCTGGGGAATGCTTTTCAGACGGCCTTCCTGCTGCAAACGTTGTAAATCAGCCACAATTGCCTGCGCACCGATTTCCGCCAAAGCGTCATGCACATTTTGGGCGGTGTCTGCCGTTTTAATGGTATAGCAGTGTTCGCTGACCACATTGCCGGTGTCCAAGCCCGCATCCATCTGCATAATGCACACGCCGGTTTCGACATCGCCCGCCTCCAGCGCGCGCTGTATCGGTGCAGCACCGCGCCAGCGCGGCAGCAGCGAAGCGTGAATGTTCAAACAACCGTGTTTCGGGATATCGAGCACGGCCTGCGGCAGAATCAGGCCGTAAGCAGCCACCACCATCACATCGGCGTGTTGTCTGCGCAACAGCTCCTGCGCCTCTTCATTGCGCAAACCCGGGGGTTGGGCAACGGCAAGCCCCAATGCTTCGGCAGCTTGCTTGACCGGGCTTGCCTGCAGCAGCATACCCCGCCCTTTGGGGCGGTCGGGCTGAGTCAGCACCAGCGGAATTTCAAAACCCGCCGCTGCAATGGCTTTCAGGGCGGAGGCGGCAAAATCGGGGGTGCCGGCAAAAATAACTTTCATGATGATAAAAAGGCCGTCTGAAAGATTAGAGATTGTGTTTCTGACGCTTCTTCAGCTTGGTTTTGATGCGGTTTTGCTTCAATTGCGACAAGTGTTCCACAAACACTTTGCCCATCAGATGATCGAGTTCGTGCTGTATGCAGATGGCCAGCAGGCCGTCTGCTTCGAGCGTGAATTTTTCACCGTTTTCGTTGAGAGCTTCAACGGTTACACGCTCGGCACGGGTTACGGTGTCGTAAATACCCGGCACGGAAAGGCAGCCTTCTTCATAAGAGGTTTCGCCGTCCTTGTGCGTGATTACAGGGTTGATAAACACGCGCGGTTCGCTTTTATCCTCGGTTAAATCCATCACCACCACCCGCTCGTGCACATCAACCTGTGTGGCGGCCAAGCCGATGCCGCGCGCTTCATACATGGTGTCGAACATATCTGCCACCAGCGTTTTAATGCGCCCGTCTATCTCGGCCACCGGTGCAGCAACCTTGTGCAAACGTTCATCGGGATACTGAAGAATGTTAAGTAATGCCATAATTTCATCTCAAATGTAAAAATATGTGTGTTTAATGCTATGATAACGGCAATATTAGGTGGTAAAATATCACCTATGATTCAATCGGGCTGCCAAGTCCAACCGTTAATCGTTAATTTCAAAGATAACCGATTCCGATTTCTAAGGGGAACAAGTCATGCAAAAACACATTATAACCTTGCTTTGCGCCGTAGGTTTGGCAATTTCCGGCCAAGCTTCGGCCGCAGCTTTAAAAGTGCGCCCCGATGCGCCCCGGCGCTATGTGGTGAAACCAGGCGACACATTATGGGGCATTTCGGGCAAATACCTTTACAGCCCGTGGCAGTGGAACCGCCTGTGGGGCGCCAACCGCAATGCCGTGCGCAACCCGCATATGATTTATCCCGGCCAGGTGTTGGTGTTGCGCTATATCAACGGCCGCCCCGTGCTGGGTTTCGACAAAGCCGTGTCTTACCGCGAAGGCGGCATTCCCGTGGTGAAACTTGCACCGCGTGTGCGCGAAATGTCGGCAGGTTACGGCATCCAAACCATTAACGTCAATTTCTACCGCATGTTTATGCAGCACCCGCAGGTGATTCCCCAGGAGCAAACCCAAAACGCACCTCGCTTAATCGACGGCCCCGACAGCCGCATCCTCTACAGCAAAGGCGACCGCGTATACGCTTACGGCATCACCGAACCCGGGCGCTACTTGGTTTACCGTGCGGTTAAAGACATCACCGACCCGGATACCAAAAAATATCTCGGCCAAGAAGTGGTGTTCGGCGGCATCGTGAGCACCCTGCCGCACACCAACAGCGCACTGGATGCCCGCAGTGAAAAAGATGCCCGCTCGCTGCCGAGCAACGAATACTACACCCGCCTGCACCCTTTGGTGAAAGTGCCTACCCAAACCGCGCAGCCGATGGTAATAGAAGAAGCCGTTTCCGAAGTGCGCAAAGGCGACTTCCTGCTGAAAATAACCGATGAAGCCGACAACTTCCAAATCATGCCGCACGCACCCAGCCGCCATATCGATGCCAAAGTAGTATCCATTTTCAACGGTATCGGCGAAGCCGGCCAGTTCCAAACCATCACACTCAACAAAGGTGAAGCAGACGGTTTGGACAAAGGTACGGTATTGAGCCTCTACAAACGCAGCCGCCAAACAAAAGTAGAGTTGGAAAACGGCCGAAAAGGCAGCCGCAGCGTAGTGAAATACGTGTCGATTCCGGCCGAAGAAGCCGGCTTGGCCATGATATACCGCACCGGCCCGAATTTGTCTTCAGCCATCATTTTGGAGAGCTTAACCAGCATCAATATCGGCGATACCGCATCAGAACCCGGTCAAGATTTAGACAACATGGCCGACGATACCCCGCATGCGCCGAATGCACCGCAGGAGCCGCACGATACCGAACTGAACGAATACAACATCAACAGCAACATCAACCCCTGACAAACAGCAAGCCGGCCCCGGTAAGGCCGTCTGAAAAAGCACGCTCTCACGCGTGCTTTTTTGTTGCCGTTTTCACCACACATTCACCCTTCTACCACACTTAAATGCAAATAAAACTTCAAAATAATTAACAAACCATTACAAAAAAGATAGAATCCTAAAAATAAAAAAAATATCACGGGCGTTATTAAATGCCCATGCAGACACAACGGGGTTTAAGCCATGAATGATTCAGAACGGCTCGCCTGGATACAGCTTGCCCTCACTCCTTATGTAGGCGCAGAAAGCTTTTTGGCATTGATCCGGCATTACGGCTCGGCCCGTGCCGCCTTAGCCGCACCGGCCGAATCCGTTCGGAAACTGGTTCGCCACAAACAGGCAATTGCAGCATGGGAAGGGGATAACGCACCAGCAACCGCCGCCGCAGAAGCCGCACTGGCATGGGAAACACAGGAACATTGCCGGCTGATGCTGCTGGGCGACAGCGACTTTCCCATGATGCTCACGGAAGGCATGACTCCACCGCCGCTGCTATTTTTACGCGGCCGCACCGAATTGCTGCACCACCCCGCCGTTGCCGTTGTCGGCAGCCGCCACGCCACACCGCAGGCAGCAAGGGTTGCCCGCGATTTCAGCCATGCTCTGAGCGAAAAGGGAATAACCGTCATTTCGGGTATGGCTTGCGGCATCGACACCGCAGCGCATCAGGGTGCATTGCAGGCCAGAGGCGGCACCATTGCCGTTTGGGGAACGGGAATAGACCGCATTTATCCGCAAACGAATAAAGCACTGGCCTACCAGATTGCCGAGCAAGGTTTGGTGATCAGCGAGTTTCCGTTGGGAACCCGCCCTCTGGCCGGCAACTTTCCGCGCCGCAACCGCCTGATTGCCGCTTTGGCACAAGCCGTTTTGGTGGTAGAGGCCGCCACCGAATCCGGGTCGCTGATTACCGCCAAACTGGCCGCAGAAATGGGGCGCGAAGTGATGGCTGTACCGGGCTCCATCGACAACCCGCACAGCAAAGGCTGCCACAAACTGATAAAAGAAGGTGCCAAACTGGTGGAATGCCTGAACGATATCATGCAGGAATGCCCGCAGTTATTGCAGCACACCCCGCCCGAACACCCTGCCCCGCACGCGGTTCGAAACACCGCGCAACACGAGGAAAACGCCGTAGCGGCCGCGCCTGCCGAACAGCCCGCCGAGCATCCGCTCCTAACGGCTTTAGGCTACAGCCCGGCACACCCCGACAGCCTGGCGCAGGCTTTAAACCTGCCCACCGCCGAAATCTACGCACAATTGCTTGAGCTCGAGCTGGAAAACCGGGTTGCCGCCTTGCCGGGCGGCCGCTACCAGCGGGTTAAATAACAAAAAACAAGGAACCACCATGGCTGATGTTATCGCCTTTTTAATCAAACACTTTTACGACTTAGACGCCTGCCCTGCCCCATCGGATCTGGAGCAGATTCTGGAAGACATCGGTTTCAGCGATTTGGAAATCAACCAAGCCCTGATGCTGCTCGAAGTGCTGGCCAACAGCCCCGAAGTTGCCGAAACCCGCTACCGCAGCGGTGCCATGCGCGTTTACCACCACGAAGAAACAGCAGCCCTGCCGCACGATGTCATCAACCTGCTCTATTTCTTAGACCGCGCCGAAGCCATCAACGGCGAACAACGCGAATTTGTGGTGCACGCCTTGGCGCACCTGCCCGCCGAAGACATTACCGTTGATATGGCCAAAGTGCTCACTCTGCTGGTTTTGTGGGCGCATAAATCCGAGCTGCCCGCATTAATCGGCGCAGAGCTGATGATGGCATTGCACGGCAAAGCCGTGATGCACTGAAACATGCAAAATATCGACAGCCGCGCTGTCGGTTTTTTGCGCAAGCAGCCGGACAACACGGCAATCCGCGCGCATTGCCGCAGCCGGACACGTTAAAGCAAAACCAAAAAAACCGTGCGGCAACGCCCTTTGCCTCACGGCAATGAAAGAAGCAAACAGAAAGGCCGTCTGAAACCCGAAGTTATTCAGACGGCCTTCGGGCACCTGCCGCACCATAAAAATACCATAACCATAATTCAAACACTCATTATCGGTAACAGACACCGCCTGTACCACACGGAAAACCCAATCTCACTGCCGGCACCCGCCGTTGCCGCCAGCGTAAGAGCAGCCCGCCTGCGCGCAAGCACGCCCGAAACCGCCGCAGCACCGGTACCCGTTTCGTGCGCCGCGCCTGCCGCACGGTTTGCAGCCGGCTCCCTGCTTACATGTTTTGCAACACTTGATTAATACAAAACAGAGATTATGTTACGCATTCCGTTTATTTATTTACTTTATGCCTCCATATTTTCCATCGTACTGACCTCGGTGGTGATGAGCACGCAAGCCGGCGGCTGCATAGCCCGTATCACGCTGTTTTTGCTGCCCGGCCATCAAAGGCGGCTGCACTTGGGCATTTATCATTTCCACACCGTTTTACCGATACTGTACGCCCACTTTTTGTGGGGGCTGGCCGCGGTTTATCTCTACCGCAAACAAACCAAGCCGGGCAAAAGGCCGTCTGAAACCGAAAAATAGTTTTGACAAGCCGCAAAGCCGCATCATATAAATAATAATAGGCACAGCGGCGCACCATTCAAACCACCGCGCCGCACAACCCTAAAATATTTTTTCAGACGGCCTGCCGGAAACACGGCAGGCCGTCTGAAAACCCAAACCACTTTGCTTGTTTGACAACATTCAGGAAACCGACCATGGCAAAAAATCTTTTGATTGTGGAGTCGCCCTCCAAAGCCAAAACACTGAAAAAATATCTCGGCAGCGAGTTTGAAATTCTTGCTTCCTACGGCCATGTGCGCGATTTGGTGCCGAAAAACGGCGCGGTGGATCCCGACAACCACTTTGCCATGAAATACGAGCTGGTTGCCCGCAATGCCAAACATGTCGATGCCATCGTAACCGCCGCCAAAAAAGCCGACAATCTCTATCTGGCCACCGACCCCGACAGGGAAGGCGAAGCCATTTCATGGCATTTGCAAGAAATCCTCAAAAGCAAACGCGGCCTGGGCAACATTCAACCACAGCGCGTGGTGTTTCACGAAATTACCAAAAGCGCCGTGCTCGAAGCCATCGCCCGCCCGCGCGGTATCGAAACCAACCTGGTCGATGCCCAGCAGGCGCGCCGTGCGCTCGATTATCTGGTCGGCTTCAACCTCTCGCCGCTGTTGTGGAAAAAAATCCGCCGCGGCCTCAGCGCCGGCCGCGTGCAAAGCCCCGCCCTGCGCCTGATTTGCGAACGCGAAAACGAAATCCGCGCCTTTGAAGCGCAGGAATACTGGACGCTCCATCTCGACAGCCACAAAGGCCGCAGCAGATTTACCGCCAAATTGGTGCAATATAAAGGTGAAAAGCTCGAACAGTTCTCACTGCCGTCTGAAACCTCGCAAGCCGGCGTGCTGGCCGCCCTGCAGGGCAAAAAAGCGCACGTTGCCGCCATCGAAAAGAAAAAGCGCAGCCGCAATCCCGCCGCACCGTTCACCACCTCCACCATGCAGCAGGATGCCGTGCGCAAACTGGGCATGACCACCGACCGCACCATGCGCACCGCCCAACAGCTCTACGAAGGCATCGATGTCGGCCAGGGCGCCACCGGCCTGATAACCTATATGCGCACCGACAGCGTTACCCTGTCGCAAGAAGCCCTCACCGAAATCCGACACTACATCGAAAACAAAATCGGCAAAGACTATCTGCCTGCTGCGGCCAAACAATACAAAACCAAATCCAAAAACGCCCAAGAAGCGCACGAAGCCGTGCGCCCCACCTCGGTGTACCGCACACCCGAGAGCGTGAAGCCGTTTCTAACCGCCGACCAGTTCAAACTCTACCAAATGATTTGGCAGCGCACCGTTGCCTGCCAGATGGCACCCGCCAGATTCGACCAAACCACCGTGGATATCGCCGTGGGCGAAGGCATCTTCCGCGTAACCGGCCAAGTGCAGACCTTCGCCGGCTTCTTGAGCGTGTATGAAGAAAGCACCGATGAAGAAAACGAGGGCGGAGAAAACAAAAAACTGCCCGAAATGGCCGAAGGCGAAACCCTGCCTGTTGATAAGCTCTACGGCGAACAACACTTCACCACCCCGCCGCCGCGCTTCAACGAAGCCACGCTGGTGAAAGCACTCGAAGAATACGGCATCGGCCGCCCTTCCACCTACGCCAGCATTATTTCTACACTCAAAGACCGCGAATACGTTACCCTGGAGCAAAAACGCTTCGCCCCCACCGACACCGGCGACATCGTCAACAAATTCCTCACCGAACACTTCGCCCAATACGTTGATTACCACTTCACCGCCAAACTCGAAGACCAACTGGACGAAATCGCCGGCGGCAAACGCGAGTGGATACCGGTGATGGACAAATTCTGGAAAGGCTTTCACAAACAGGTTGAAGAAAAAGAAGGCATCGAGCGCGCCAAATTCACCACCGAAGAGCTGGACGAAACCTGCCCCCGGTGCGGCAACCACCAACTGCAAATCAAGTTCGGCCGCAACGGCCGCTTCGTTGCCTGCGCCGGCTACCCCGAATGCGGCTACACCCGAAACGTTGGCGAAACCGCCCAACAGGCCGCCGAGCGCGCCGCGCAGGAAGCCGCCGAGCAAGCAGAACTCGAAGGCCTCCAATGCCCCAAATGCGGCGGGCAGCTGGTTTACAAATACAGCCGCACCGGCAGCAAATTCATCGGCTGCGCCAACTACCCCAAATGCAAACACATCGAACCGCTGGAAAAACCCAAAGACACCGGCGTTGAATGCCCGCAGTGCAAAAAAGGGCATCTGGTCGAGCGCAAATCGCGCTACGGCAAGCTGTTTTACAGCTGCAGCACCTACCCCGACTGCAACTACGCCGTCTGGAACCCGCCCCTGTCAGAAACCTGCCCCCAATGCCGATGGCCGGTGTTAACCGTCAAAACCACCAAACGCTGGGGCGTGGAAAAAGTCTGCCCGCAGAAAGAATGCGGCTGGAAAGAGCAAATCGAGCCACCCGCACCGAAGGCGTGATGATTGGCTGCAATTGAACTATAAAGAGGCCGTCTGAAAACTTTCAGACGGCCTGGCAGCAGAGCAACGACAAGCAAAACAAAGCGGCCAAACCGTCTGAAAACAAATGCTGCGCCGTGCTTGCGCCGCCAAACCTTTTCAGACGGCCTCTGCTTGATAATCCCCTTTCCCCCCACCTGAACACTATGAAACACGCCAAACACCAAAACCAGATCCGCATCATCGGCGGCAGCTGCCGGGGCAGGAAGCTGCATTTCAACGGTGCCGCCGGCCTGCGCCCCACGCCCGACAGCGTGCGCGAGCGTTTGTTTAACTGGCTGGGGCAGGATTTGGCCGGAAAGAGGGTATTGGATTTGTTTGCCGGCAGCGGGGCGCTGGGGCTGGAAGCGGCTTCGCGCCATGCGGCTTCGGTGGTGCTGGTGGAAAACAACCGCTGCACGCTGCAAACCCTTGCGGGCAATATCTGCGCGTTGGGTTTGAAACAGGTGCAAACCGTGTATTCAGACGGTCTGCTTTATCTGAAACACAGCCGTGAAATGTTTGACACGGTGTTGCTGGATCCGCCTTTCAACTGGCAGCAATGGCCGGATGTGTTTGCGCTGCTGCCAGGCCGTCTGAACACCGGAGCGATGGTTTATATTGAAGCAGGCAGGCTGCCGCCGTTTCCCGAATGGCTCGCGCCGTATCGCGAAGGCAAAGCGGGAATGAGCAGGTTTGCGCTGGGGGTGTATGACGGCGGCGGCATTGCAGCTTGAGAAGCGTGAATCTGCCGGCCACTGCGGCTTTTCGATAGGCTGCAAAGATTTGCCGATGGGTGTGTTTTCCCATCTCAGGCACAGCCAGCGGTGCCGGCACTCCCCTGCGGCTGTATGCCGGCAAACCGAGTATTTTAATCCTAATGACTGACAAAGTCAGCATTTGCAGCCAAGGGCTTTTTCTGCGTCAAATAAATCACAGATTCCCGATTGGCCGTGTAAATAAATTTTATAATGCCGTCTGAAAAACCCAACCGGCATTACAAAGCTGCCGCTACCGGGTTAAAAATCCGCCCCGGCCGCCGTGTTTTCCAACCTTTCTTTCAGCCTGCCCCAGGAGTGCCTTTTCATGAGCCCCCAACCCTCAAGCCTGCAACACACCCGCAAATGGAACAAATTCGACCTGCTTTGGATTCTCAACCTGTTCGGTACCGCCGTTGGCGCTGGAGTTCTGTTTCTGCCCATCAATGCCGGTATGGGCGGCTTCTGGCCGCTGGTGCTGATGACTGCCATTGTCGGGCCGATGACGTATTTCTCCCACAGGGGGCTGGCGCGTTTTGTGGCCTCTTCCGCCAAACCCGGCAGCGACATCACCGAAGTGGTTGAAGAGCATTTCGGCTCCGCCGCCGGCAAGCTGATTACCCTGCTCTATTTCTTTGCGATTTTCCCCATTCTGTTGATTTACGGCAACAGCGTTACCAACACGGTGGATTCTTTTATCGTCAATCAGATGGGCATGGCTCCGCCGCCGCGCGCGCTGCTCTCGCTGGTTTTGATTGCATCGCTTATCGGCATTTTGCTGCTGGGCGAGCGCATTGTGTTGAAAGTAACCGAATGGCTGGTTTACCCGCTGGTGCTGATTCTGTTTTTTCTGTCGGTGTATCTGATTCCGCATTGGAACGCCGCCTCGCTTTCTGTAACACTTGATTCCGGTATTTTTATCTCTACTTTATGGATTACCATTCCGGTGCTGGTGTTTTCGTTCAACCACTCTCCGGCCATTTCTTCTTTTGTGCTCTCGCAACAGCGCGAATATCAAACCCCCGAAGCAACCGACTATCACGCCTGCCGCACGCTGAAAGGCACTTCTACCGTGCTGCTGGTGTTTGTGATGTTTTTCGTGTTCAGCTGCGTGCTGACTTTAACCCCCTCCGAACTGGCAGCGGCAAAAGAGCAGAACATTTCAGTGTTGTCGTTTCTCGCCAACAAATTTGAAAACCCCTATATTTCGTATCTCAGCCCCCTGATTGCATTTTTAGCCATCACCAGCTCGTTTTTCGGACACTACATGGGCGCAAAAGAAGGCTTGGAAGGACTGTATATCAAAATGAAGCACGGCTCGGGCTCTGATGCCGTCAACCGCAAAAAGCTGAATCTGGTTTCCGCCGTGTTTTTCCTGCTGACCCTGTGGGCGGTGGCCATTATCAACCCGAGCATTTTGGGCTTGATTGAATCGCTGGGCGGCCCCATCATTGCCATGATTCTCTTCATCATGCCCATGTATGCCGTGCGCAAAGTACCCGCCATGCGCCGCTTTCAAGGCAAAGCCAGCAATGTGTTTGTGGTGGTGATGGGCATCATGGCCATTTCCAATATTGTTTACAGCCTGATTTTTTAATACACCGCCAATATTTTGCACTCTCACACAGGTAACACCATGATCAGCATATTCGATATGTTTAAAGTCGGCATCGGCCCCTCCAGCTCGCACACCGTAGGCCCGATGAAAGCCGGAAAGCAGTTTATCGATGACTTGGCCGCCCGCAATCTGTTGCAGCAAACCGACCATATCCGCGCCGATGTTTACGGCTCACTCTCGCTCACCGGCGTGGGGCACGGCACCGACACCGCCATCATCATGGGGCTGGCCGGCTATCTGCCCGACACCGTAGATATCGATCTGATTGCCGGCTTTATCGCCGAAGTGAAGGCAGGCGGCCGTCTGAATATTGCACTGGGCACGCGAAACGTGCGCTTCGAATACCTGAAAGATATGGTGTTCCACAGCAGCTTTCTGCCGCTGCACGAAAACGGTATGACCCTCACCGCCTTTTCAGACGGCCTCGAAATCTACCGCCAAACCTATTATTCCATCGGCGGCGGCTTTATTGTCGATGAAGCGGGCTTCAGCGCGGCAAAAGAAACGCCCCCTGCCGTTCCCCACCCCTACCGCAACGCCGCCGACATCGTCCGCCACTGCAACAGCAACGGCATTTCGATTTCTTCGATGACCCTGCACAACGAAGCCGCCCTGCGCAGCCGCAAAGAAGTCGAGCAGTATCTGCAATATATTTGGAAAACCATGACCGCCTGCATCGAGCGCGGCCTCTCCACCGAAGGCATTCTGCCCGGCCCGTTGAAACTGGCGCGCCGCGCCAACGGCCTTTACCGCTGGCTTTCGGCCAACCAAACCCTGCAAAACGACCCGATGCAGATTATCGACTGGGTGAATATGTATGCGCTGGCGGTAAACGAAGAAAACGCCGCCGGCGGGCGGGTGGTTACCGCCCCCACTAACGGCGCCTGCGGCATCGTGCCTGCCGTGTTGATGTATTACCACAAATTCGTTTCCCCGCTCACGCCCGACACCATCGGCCGCTATCTGCTCAGCGCAGGCGTTATCGGCTCGCTCTATAAAATGAACGCTTCCATCTCGGGTGCCGAAGTCGGCTGCCAGGGCGAAGTGGGCGTTGCCTGCTCGATGGCGGCGGCCGGGCTGGCCGAAATTTTCGGCGGCACGCCCGAGCGGGTCTGCTCCGCCGCAGAAATCGCCATGGAACACAACCTCGGCCTCACCTGCGACCCCGTGGGCGGCCAAGTGCAGGTACCCTGCATCGAGCGCAACGCCATCGGCGCGGTGAAAGCCATCAACGCCGCCAGAATGGCTCTGCGCCGCACCAGCGCACCGCAGGTGGATTTAGACAAAGTGATTGAAACCATGTATGAAACCGGCAAAGATATGAACGCCAAATACCGCGAAACCTCCAAAGGCGGGCTGGCCATCAAAATCGTGTGCAATTGATGCTTTGAGTGCTGTTGAAAACGCTGCAGGCAATACGGGGCCGTCTGAAAATATATTCAGACGGCCTGATTATCGTTTTGGACAAACGTTTGGCAGATTTCGATGATGCCGCTGCCGAACTTATCGATTTTGGCTTCACCCATGCCGTAGATGCCGTGCAGGTCGTTGAGCGTGGCGGGCAGTTTTTCAACGATGTCGCGCAGGGTTTTATCGCCGAACACCATATAGGCGGGCACTTCTTCGGCCTGCGCCCGCGCCAGCCGCCAACTTCGCAATGCCTGCCAGATGCGCTCTTCGCGCTCGGTGCGCAGCCAGGTTTCTTTGGGCTTTTGCAAGGCAGCTTTTTCGCGTTTGAGCGGGCGCAGCCACACTTCCTCGCTGCCTTTGAGCACGGCTTTGGCCGCTGCGGTGAGCACCAGCGCCTGATGGTGCAGCGGATTGACGGTGAGATAACCCAAGCCGATACACTGGCGGATGATGCCCCGCCATTCTTTTTCGCTGAAGTCGGCGCCGATGCCGAATGTGGATAATTCATGGTGGCGGTTGCCGGCAATCCAAGCATCGTTTTTGCCGCGCAACACGTTAATCACATAACCTGCGGCAAACTGCTGGCCGACACGGTACACGCAGCTTAAGAGTTTCTGCGCGTGAACGGTGCCGTTAAAGCGCACGGGCGGGTGCAGGCAGTTGTCGCAATGGCCGCAGGGCCGGCCTGCTTCGCCGAAATGCTGCAACAGCAGCACGCGGCGGCAGGCGGCAGTTTCGCACACGGCCAGCATGGCATCGAGCTTTTGCAGCTCCACCTGCTTTTGCTCTTGGCTGCTTTCGCCGCTTTGGATACGCTCGCGCAAAACCACCCAGTCGTTGAGGCCGTAACACAGCCAGCTGACGGCAGGCAGGCCGTCGCGGCCGGCTCGGCCGGATTCCTGATAGAAATGTTCGATGCTCTGCGGCATATCGAGATGGGCAACAAAACGCACATCGGGCTTGTCAATGCCCATGCCGAAGGCCACCGTGGCCACCACGATGATATTGTCTTCGCGGGTGAAGCGCAGCCGGGCGGCTTCGCGCGCCTCCATGCTCAAACCCGCATGGTAAACAACGGCATCGTGGCCGTTTCCGCGCAGAAAAGCAGCCGTGTCTTCCACTTTTTTGCGGCTCAGGCAATAAACGATACCGCTCTGCCCCGCCATCTGCCTGGTAATAAAATCAAGCAGTTGTTTTTTGCCGTTGTTTTTTTCGATAACCTGGTAATAAATGTTGGAGCGGTCGAAACCGGCGATAAATTCAGGGGCATCGCCCAAATGCAGATAATGTTTGATGTCGGCGCGGGTGGCCGCATCAGCGGTGGCGGTGAGCGCGATGCGGGGAACATGGGGATAGCGTTCGGCCAAAATGCCCAGCCGGCGGTATTCCGGGCGGAAATCATGCCCCCACTGGCTCACGCAGTGGGCTTCATCGATGGCAAACAGGCTGACGGTGTGTTGGTCGAGAAAACGCAGAAAACGCTCAGTAACCAGCCGTTCGGGGGCAACATAGAGCAGTTTCAGACGGCCGGATTCGATATCTTCGGCAATGCGGCGCGCTTCGTCCGGCGAAGTGCCGCTGTGTATGCCGGCGGCCGCCACGCCGGCGGTGTGCAGGTTGGCCACTTGGTCGTTCATCAGCGCAATCAGCGGCGACACCACCACCGCCACGCCTTCGCGCATCAGCGCAGGAATCTGGTAACACAGCGATTTGCCGCCGCCGGTGGGCATCAACACCAGCAGGCTGCCGCCCGCCGCCAGCCTGTCCACAATCTCGGCCTGGCTTCCGCGAAACTCGGGGTAGCCGAACACATCGTGCAGGATTCGGGCGGCGGTTTGGGGCATGGGCAGCTTTCGCAAAGGCTCTGTGGGAAAGTGCGTATTTTAGCGTTTTTCGCCGGCGGCCGTCTGAAAATCCCAACACGGGTTATATCGCGGATCCCCTGATTTTCGGCACAACGGGCAAACCGCAGATTGTGCAGAACATGCCGAAACGGTTCCGATGCCGCCCGGGCAGCCTGCCCAAACATTCTCTTTCGGCCACGGCGCGGTAACACCGTAACGGCAACCGGGCGTCCCCCCCCATCACGGCCGGGTTGGGTTGATTTTTTTGCCGCTTTCCATAAAAAGGCTTACCATTATGCGGTTTGAACCGAGCGGCTGTTTCGGCCGTCTGAAAGGAATTTATGAACACTTTGCGCTTTTTCTCCGCCGCAGCGGCCGCCCTGCTGCTGGCTGCCTGTGCCGGCACGTCCGGCCCTTCAGTGAGCGGCAGTTGGGAAAAAATCGGCACCACCTCCAACGGCAACATCCGGGCTTATATAGACAAATCCAGCATCCGCAAAAACGGCAGCCTGGTTACTTTCCGCGACCGCAAAGTGGTGCAGAAAACCGATGAAGAACGCTATGTAAACACGCCCGAATACAAAACCGCCGTGGGCACTTGGGAAATGCACTGCACCAACAAAACCTACCGCTTAACCGCCCTGCAGCTGCTAAACGAAAAAGGCACGGTGCTGCTGAACCAAACCTACACCGCCGCCGGCATCCGCCCCATGAGCATCATCAGCGGCTCGATAAACGAAAAACAGTTTGAAATGGTGTGCGGGCAAAACCCGTAAACCGATGTGTGAACGGCCGTCTGCACGCATTCAGACGACCTGGACTTCTGCAAAACCCTACCGCTGCTCCAACACAAGGCAGCAAACCGCATACCGCACCGATACTGCCAAGCCGATTCCGTTGCCGCCCGGGCGGCCGGCAAAACCATTCTCTTCGAGCCGGGGTGCCGCAACGCCGTAACGGAAAACGGAGCCGCCTTACCGCCAATCTGCCGAAACCGGCACCGGCAGCGAACTGCAGGCCATGCAGGCCGCAGGAAGCCGCACACAATATTTTCAGACGGCCCAAACAGGCCGTGCAAGCCGTGCGCAACCCATGCCGATGCCGCTTTTGGCGGCCGGCAAAGCCATGCTGTTTGAACCAAGGCCGGCCAACGCCGTGATGGTGTGAAAACCGCCGGCAACGCTGAAATACCAAACAGGGCAAAACGATAAAACCGAATACAGCAAGCAGTGCCGAACCGTTCTTGATGCAAGCGGGCAAAGCCGTGCCGGCCGGCATGCAATCCGCCATACCCCGAAAACACCGCAAAAGCCTGCCCCTTGCCGCCATTGACACCACACCAAACTGCGCGCCGCCCGAAACCGCCACCGATACCCGCCCCGTGAAAAACCATTACAATAACCACACTGCCAATTTTTCAGACGGCCTATGACTGCTCAACCGATAACGCTGGTGTGGTTCCGCCGCAATTTGCGCCTCTTCGACAACACCGCCCTGCAAACCGCCATACGCCGCGGCCTGCCCGTGGCGGGCGCGTTTGTGTTCGACCCTGCCGGCGAAGCCGCCGCCGCGCGCAATGTGCGCCGTTCCGGTTTTATTTATCACAGCGTGGCAGCCTTTCAGACGGCCTTATCGGCTCAAAACATGCCGCTTTATGTTTTGCACGGGCGTGCCGAACACGAAATCCCGCAACTGGCCGCCGCGCTGGCCGCCGACACCGTGGTGTGCGCCGAAAGCTACGAACCGCAAGGCAGGGAAGAAACCAATGCTGTCGGCCGTGCACTCGGCCGGCTGGGCTGTGAGCTTGTGCAGACCGATGATTTTGCCGTATTGCCCAAAGCCGCCGTGATGGCGCACACCGGCCGCCCCCACCCCGCTTTCCCACCCTATCAAACCGCCTGGCTGCAAACCTATGCCCAACGTTTCGGCACATGGAAACCGGCCGACAACCGTCTCGAACTTGCCGCACTGCAAACACGCCTGCCCGAACACATCCGCCGCGCCCCGCCGCTGCCCGAGCCCGCCGCCCTCGGCATGGCCGCCGGCTCCCCCCCCCTGTTTGCCGGTGGCGAAGCAGCCGCACAGGCGCAGTTAAACCGCTTTCTCGAGCGCATCGGCCACCACCGCCTCGAGCGCGATTTTCCCGCCAAAAACGGCACTTCCCGCCTTTCGCCCTATATCGCCCACGGCATGCTCTCGCCCCGCCATTTGGTCTATCTGGCGCGGCAGCACGGCAGCGAAGGCGCATCGACGTGGCTCAATAATCTGATTTTACGAGATTTTTTTCAGCAGACACTCTACCACCACCCCAACGCGGCGCAAGAAAGTTTCCGCCCCGAATACCGCAACCTGGCCTGGCCGGGCACAGCCGAATGGTTTGAACGCTGGAAAGCCGGTCAAACCGGCTATCCGATTATCGATGCCGCCATGCGCTGCCTGGCCGGCAGCGGCTGGCTGCACAACCGTTTGCGTGCGCTGGCGGCGGGCTTTTTGGTGAAACACCTGCTCATCGACCCGCGCCTGGGCGAGGCATGGTTTGCCGAGCAGCTGACCGATTACGACTTGGCCGCCAACAACGGCGGCTGGCAGTGGGCGGCCGGCACAAGCGGCGGTGCGCCGCCCCATACCCACATTGCCAACCCCGTTTTGCAGTCGCAGAAATTCGACCCCGACGGCCGCTTTATCCGCCGCCACGTGCCCGAGCTGGCACACTTGGGCAAAGACCTGATCCACGCCCCGTGGTTGGCAAAAGAAAGCATACGCACCCACGGCTACCCTTCTCCCATCGTGAACCACAGCCAACAGCGTTTGCGGGCAGCGGCGTTTTTCAAGCAGCACGAACAAGCCGTCTGAAACCGCCCCAAACTTTTCAGACGGCCGCCTGCCCGATTTAACAGCCGCGTCCGCACCGCTTACAATTCCATATTTGCCCGCCGCTGCGCCGTTCCCCCATAATGAATCCGCTTGATTTCCGGCACAAAGCAGGCTGCCGCCCATCCCAAGGCTAATCAGTGTTGCCCGCCGCCCTACCGCCCGGTTTGCGGCAGCCAAGCAAAAAGAGAGGCAGGCATCTAACCGATCAGGCACACGGCAAACCCGCTGATTCGGCGCAAGACAGCAAGCCGCAGACCATGCAGACACTACATAACCGGTTCGATACCGCTTTAGCCCCCACCCAACCACCCTCTTTGAGCCGAGGCACGACAGAGCCTTAACGGAAATACAGCAGATTCACGCTACAGACAAAAGTGTTTTCAGACGGCCTGAAAGCTTTGCAAAATTCATTTAGGCCGTCTGAAAATGCTTCAATGCCATCATTCCCGCACAGCAAAAACCCAGCCTGAAAACCATCAAGTATTTTTATTTCAATAACTTACAAAATCCGACTGGGTTGCTGCCTGCGCGGGAGAGCCGGCAGGCTTGAAAAGCTGATAAAGATGGTTGAATATTTCAGACGGCCTAAATGAATTTTGCAAAGCCCTCCGGCCTTGAAAACCGCCCCTAACCGCTGCGCCGCTTCAAAGCCGCCACCACCACTTCGCTCCGCAACGCTTGGCGGAACATCGTGCCAAACGGCATCACATCTTTATTCGCCACCACAATCACACATTTGCGGCTTTCAGGATTTTGCCAAATATCGAACCACAAACCGCAGGCATGGGCGGCCATACGCACCGCCTGCCTGGTTCTCTCGGGCTGCAAAGCCAGCCTGAATAGCGCGGGATTGCGGATAAAATAATCACCAAGCCGGTTTTTCGACACCGCATAATCGGCCCTGTCGCGGTCGATGGGCAGTACAGGCACAGGCAATTGATTGACAATGTTCATCATGGCATATTTTTCCTATTACGGCGACAGCCGGCCCGTGGTGAGTCTATGGTATTTTACAATCACCATAGCGCCGCTCCGCATGATACGGCTTATACTGCCCGCTTCCCGCCACCCTGCACGCATTTGAACGGTTTGGCCGCCACAGCCGGCAAAGGTTGCCTTTGTGGCACAAATCAAGCCGCCGCAAGACGTGTTGAATCAAAAACAGATACAAAAATGCCTACCGCCCACGGCCAAGCCAAAACCACTACCCAACCACCTGTTCATCGAAGAGGTTCAGGCAACAGGACTCAGGGATGTTTATATCAATAGCATTACAAAAAGCTGTCTGAATATTTCAGACGGCTTTTCCAATTCTTTCGCTGTTTCGAAGTAAAATCTTGTGCGGCAGGCTCAGGCTTTTTTACCTATTCCGGCTGTGTCTGCGCGGGCTGCACCGCCACTACGCTGGAGCGTTCGGGGGTGAGCAGGCGGGCGGCGGACTGCACATCGGCGGCGGTTACGTTTTGCAGACGGCGGCGGATTTCGGCTTCATCTCCGTGGCGGAAACCTCGGGTTTCGAGTCTGCCCATCAGCGAGGCTTGGGCACTCATCGAATCTTTGGCGTAGATTTCGGAGGCAGCCGCCTGCGCTCGCACCCGCTCCAGCTCGGTGCGGCTGATGCCGTTGCGGGCGATGTCGGCAATTTCACTGCGTATCATCTCGAGCAGCTCTTGTTCGCCCGTGCCGCCGGCGGGCATGGCGATAATGCTGAACAGCGGCATTTCGCGGCTGAACATATCGTAGTTCACGCCGATATCGAGTGCGGCCTGCCTGCCGCGCACCAGTTTTTTATCGAAGCGGCTGGAGGCGTTGCCGCCGAGCACATCGGAAAGCACATCAAGCGCGTAAGGCGTTTTATCATCGATGCGGTCGAGTTTGGGCACACGGTAGGAGAGGGCGAGCACGGGCTGGCGGGTAACGGCCGATTCGGTTTGCGCGCTCGCGGGGCGGGTTTCGGCGGCCTCGTTCACAATGTTGCGCGGCGGCAGGGACTTGGCGGGAACCGCGCCGAACAGCCGGCCGGCGGTTTTGAGGGTTTGTTTTGCGTCCACATCGCCCACCACCACCAGCACGGCATTATTGGGGGCATACCATCGGCGGTACCACTGGCGCAAATCTTCGGCTTTGAGCGCGTGCAAATCGCCCATATAGCCGATAACGGGCGCGCGCAGGGCGGGGGTTTGGTAGCTGTTGAGATACACATGCTCCCACAGCTTGCCGAAGGGGTTGTCTTCGGTGCGCTGGCGGCGTTCTTCGCGTATCACGCTCATTTCGTTGGCGAACTCTTTGTCGCTGAAATTGAGGTTGGCCATGCGGTCGGCTTCCATTTTCAGCACTTCGGGCAGGTTTTGGGCGGCCACGTTTTCGTAATACACGGTTTCGCTGCGGTTGGTGTAGGCGTTATTCTGGCCGCCCAATGCCGACACGCGGCGGCTGAATTCGCCCGAAGGCACGGCAGGCGTGCCTTTAAACATCATATGCTCGAGCGCGTGGCTCAGGCCGGTTTTGCCTTCCTGCTCATCGATGCTGCCCACTTTATACCAAAGCTGCGACACAGCCACCGGTGCGCGGCGGTCTTCTTTCACAATCACTTTCATGCCGTTGGGCAGCGTTTGCGAAAGCGTTTGCGCCCACGCGGGGGCGGCGGCGAGCAGCATCAGGAAAACAGTTGGGCGCAGCATGGTTTCTCCTTCAAAACAGATTGCGGCAGATGATAACTTCCGCCCGCCGATTAAACAAGGTTTGAGGCCGTCTGAACGCGCTTTTCAGACGGCCTGCAAATGATGTCGGCTTCACCGTGCCTTGTGCTTTCGAAGCATAGCCATTACCTGAAAATACGTTACAATCAGGCCTTGAAACCATTTTGAAAACAAGGGAAACCCCATGTTCAGCTTTTTTAAACGCAAAAAAAACCAGAATAATGCCGAACCCGCCGCCGAGCCTGCGCAAACGGGTGCCGCGCCCGATGGGCAAAGCGCCTCCCCGCCGGCAGAGCAAGCCTCTTCTTTGCCCGAAACACAGCCGCAAGCCGTTGGGGCACACCCGCCAAACCGTCCTGCCGCCCAACCGGCAGCAAACCCCGCCGACACCGAAACCGGCCTGCCCGGGCAAGACAACCCCAACGCACCGGCGGCTGAAAGCCATATCAGGCCGTCTGAAAACGAAGCCGCGCCGGCGGCTGAAACCATACCGGCACCCGGCAGCAATGAAACAGCCGGAAGCCTGAAACAGCCCGGCGCCCTTACCGCCGCCGCCATGCCCGCCGCTCCGGCTGCCGCTGCTGCCGAAGCAGGCGAACCCGCTAAAACCGGCTGGGCGGCGCGCCTGAAAAAAGGCCTTGCCAAATCGCGCGACCACATGGCCAAATCGCTGGCGGGCGTGTTCGGCGGCGGGCAGATTGACGAAGATTTATACGAAGAGCTCGAAACCGTGCTGATCACCGGCGACATGGGCATGGAAGCCACCGATTATCTGATGAAAGACGTGCGCAGGCGCGTGTCGCTGCGCGGCCTCAAAGACGGCAGCGAGTTGCGCGGTGCCTTAAAAGACGCGGTTTACGATTTAATCAAACCGCTGGAGCAACCGCTGGCCATCCCCGACAGCGGCCAACCGTTTGTGATTATGCTGGCGGGCATCAACGGCGCGGGCAAAACCACTTCCATCGGCAAGCTCGCCAAATATTTCCAATCACAGGGCAAATCGGTGCTGCTGGCCGCGGGCGACACCTTCCGCGCCGCCGCCCGCGAGCAGTTGCAGGAATGGGGGGCGCGCAACGGCGTTACCGTGATTTCGCAAACCACCGGCGATTCTGCCGCTGTGTGCTTTGATGCCGTTGAAGCCGCCAAAGCGCGCGGCATCGATATTGTGCTGGCCGACACCGCCGGCCGCCTGCCCACGCAGCTTCACCTGATGGAAGAAATCAAAAAAGTGAAGCGGGTGCTGCAAAAATCCCTGCCCGATGCGCCGCACGAAATCATCTTGGTGCTGGATGCCAACATCGGCCAAAACGCCATCGGCCAGGTTGCCGCCTTTGATGATGCGCTGGGGCTCACCGGGCTGATTGTTACCAAGCTGGACGGCACCGCCAAAGGCGGCATTCTCGCCGCGCTCGCCGGCAACCGCCCGATTCCCGTGCGCTATATCGGTGTAGGCGAGGGCATAGACGACCTGCGCCCGTTTAGCGCACAAACATTTATAGACGCTTTATTGGATTAATCCAAACCTCCGCCCGCCGCCCTTTTCTCAGGCAGACGCGGCAAAACCGTTTCAGGCCGTCTGAAAACCTTTTCAGACGGCCTGAGATTCAGCACCGCCAACGGCTGCGGGCAGAATACGGCTATCCACCCACAGAAACACCCGCACAAAGGCGGTATTCCCGCCGGCAACCGCCCGATTCCCGTGCGCTATATCGGTGTGGGCGAGGGCATAGACGACCTGCGCCCGTTTGATGCCGAAGCGTTTGCAGACGCTTGTCGGATTAATCCGATTAATCCGAACCTCCGCCGCCCTTTTCTCAGGCAGGCGCGGCAAAACCGTTTCAGGCCGTCTGAAAACCGTTTCAGACGGCCTGAGATTTAGTGCCGCTAACGACCGCGGCAGAATGCGGCTTTGAATGTTAGAAGCGGTAGTTCACACCCAATACATACTCGCGGCCGCGTTCGTAGAAGCTGATGCGGGTGGGGTCGTTGCTGAAGCGTTGGCCGTGGCTGCGGTATTTTTTATCACCGATGTTGTTGATGCCGGCGTTGATGTTGAGATTGTCTTTCCCGGTGGGTTTCCAGTTGGCAAAAATATCGTGAACGCCGTAGCCTGCTTTGTGGCCTTTGTTATACGGCGCGCGGCTGCCCGATGTGTAGGCAACGCGCTGGGCATAACGGCCGCGCCAGCCGATTTCGAGATTCGGGTGTGCGAAGCGGTAGGCAAGGCTGGTCAGCCATTGGCGGCCGGTATTCCAAAAGTAAAAAGAGCTTTCATAGTTGTCGGCATCAATCAGCTTCGAGCCGTCATACAGGGTACCGCCGATTTTCGGTTTGACGTAAGACACGCCCGCGCGTGCGGTCAGGCCGCCGTTGCGGTAAACGGCATCCAGCTCATAACCGTGGTTTTTGAGCCTGCCGCCGTTGAAAATGCGCCCCCGGCTGTTGATCGTGCCGGTGCTGTTGCTGATGCCTGCCCACTGGTAGGCGATAACGTCTTTGATGTTTTGTTGGAACAGGCTGCCTGCCACGCTGAAATTATCGTTGCGCCATCTGAAACCGACTTCGGCACGGCGCGCTGTTTCGGCTTTCAAGCCGGCATCAACATCGGCAGCGGCTCCGGCGCGCTCGTTGGCCAGCAGCACTTCGTTAAGGCGGGGCGAGCGGCTGGCTTGGTTGAGCGTTCCGAGCAGGGAGAATGTGGGCGTTACGTCCCAAATCACACCCGCACTTGGGTTGAATTGGCCGCCTGATACGCTCTGCCTGCTGGCTGAATCGAATTTAAAATGGTCATAGCGCAGGCCGGTGGTCAGCGTTACGGGAGCCCAATCCCAAATGCCTTCTATATACATTCCGTAGTCGGTTTTCTTTTCGTCTTGCCGGTCATACAGCCCCAGTATGTTGAGCCATGCACTTTTGTCGGAAGGCCGGGAAGACTCGCGGCGGTAATTGACGCCGTATTTCAACGTGTGCCGGTTCCACAGTTCGCTGGCCAGATTAAGGTTGGCACCGGAGGCTTTGGATTGGCTCAACTCAAGCCTGCTGCTTTTCTCATTATCGTTGGGCGCGCCTTTGGGCGGTTTGTAGTCATCGGTTTTGATTTGGAAAATATTGGCATCGATTTTGCTTAAAAAACCGACATCCCGGCCCCGGTAGGCGAGGTTGAAGGTTTCTTCTTTCTGCTCGGTGCCCTCAAAGCCTTCATATTTCGACTGGCTGCCGTTGCCGGTGGAAACAAAGTTGTTGATATTCATAAATTCGGCTTTGTCGGTGCGGCTGCCCTTTTGGTCTTCCTGGCGGTAACTCAGGCGGATACCGTGGTTTTCGTTGAAATCATAACCGAGCTTGGCCAAATAGCTGCGCTGCTTCAGTTTGCTACCTGTGTTTTTCAGGCCGCTGCCGTCTTTATAGTCATCGTTGTGCAGATAGTTCACGGCCGCCAGCGCATCGAAGCCGTTTTGATACATATAGGCAGCAGCATTACCGCTCCAGCCTTTGTTGCTGCTGACTGTCGAGCCCAGTTTGAAACCGAAAGGTTTGCCATCGAGCAGTAAATCTTTGGCATCAACCGTGGTGACCTTCACGGTGCCCCCCGTTGCGCCGATGCCTGCGCTGGCAGAGCCTGTGCCCTTTTCGACACTGATGGTTTTTACCGAAGCCGGATCAAGTTGAAACCGGCTTTGATGGTGGAAGATTTTGTTGGACTGGCTGGTGTTGTCCACATCCAAATTGATATTGTCCTCCCCCTGGCCGCGGATACTGTAATACTGTGCGACACCGTTGCCTGCGCCGACATTGATGCCTATCTGATCTTTCATAACCTGCTTCAGATCGGTAGCCACTTCTTTATCCAATTGGGCGCGGGAAATGCGGGTCGGCACGGCCGTGCCGACTACTCTAACGGTATTTAACTCAGCCTGTTCCGTGTCGGCATAGGCAAATCCCGAAGCAAGGGCAAGCGCCAGCACGCTCAAACGGAAGGATTTTGGTGCACACAGTTGCATAAACAGCCCTTTCTCTATTTGGAACCTACATTAATAATAAAGTAGTAAAACTGCGATCAATCTCATAACCAAATAATTTACACCAAAACCTTATTTATTTAAATAATAATTATTATTATTTAAATTTTAAAAATTCAATCAATTGATTTTAAAATAAATTTACTTGAATTAAACCATCCAGCTAACAGAGCCAGTGATCAATATGGTCACCGGCTTAATGGAAAATCCAGCGTTGTTTACACTTTTCGTTTTTGCCTGAAGAACCATTTTCATATTTTTGAGGATTGCCGAGAATCCCGAAAGACACGGCAAAGCCGCGAAGTTTTTCAGCACACGCCAACATCACCCAACCATCGTTCCGGCAGAAAATAAAAAACTACCTTATAAAGTGTAGGCAATCCGACCCCTCCCCACGCAACCATTCTTTAAAACAATAACCGCATCGGCCTCCTGACGACACTGCCAATGCCTGCGCTGCACCGCCTATGCTTATTTCCAACCCGCAGCCCCGGCCACCGCTGTATTGCCCACCACAGGCGTGCAGGCATTTCCCGCAGCGGCAGCCCGCCCGGCTGCTGCATACGGCTGAACCGAGCAACATTATTCGGTATAATCGCGCATAATCTTTCAGACGGCCTGATGCCGTCTGAAACCAACTTTGGCGGACAAACCCATGATTCGTTTCGAGCAAGTTTCCAAAACCTACCCCGGCGGCTTTCAAGCGTTGAAAAACGTCAGCTTCACTATCAGCAAGGGGGAAATGATTTTCGTGGCCGGGCATTCGGGCGCGGGCAAATCCACCGTGCTCAAACTGATTGCCGGCATCACCAAACCCACCCGGGGCAAGGTGTGGATTAACAGGCAGGACACCGGCACTTTAAACGATAACCAAATCGGCTTTATGCGCCAACACATCGGCATCGTGTTCCAAGACCATAAAATCCTCTATGACCGCAACGTGCTGCAAAACGTGCTGCTGCCGCTGCGCATCATCGGCTACGATGCCAAACAGGCCGACAAGCGCGCCCGCACCGCCATCGAGAAAGTGGGCTTGGGCGGGCGCGAGCTTGCCGATCCGATTACCCTCTCCGGCGGCGAACAGCAGCGTTTGTGCATCGCCCGCGCCGTGGTACACCAGCCCAGCCTGCTGATTGCCGATGAGCCTTCCGCCAACCTCGACCGCGCTTATGCCTTAGATATTATGGAACTGTTCAAAACTTTCCACGAAGCGGGCACCACCGTCATCGTGGCCGCGCACGATGAAACCCTGATGGCCGATTACGGCCACCGCATTCTGCGCCTGCAGGAAGGCAGATTCACATCATGAACCCATACCTGTTTCTCCACCTCGATGCCGCCGCCAACGCCGCCCGCCGCCTGCTGAAACAGCCTGTGGGCACGCTGCTGGTTCTGCTGATGCTGGCCGTGGCGATGACGCTGCCGCTGGTGCTTTATCTGGGCGTGCAAAGCTCGCAGGCCGTTATCGGCAAACTCAGCGAGTCGCCGCAGATTACCGTTTATATGGAGCCGGGTGCCGACACAGGCGACACCGAGGCCGTGAAAACCCTGCTCGCGCAAGACAGGCGCATTCAGAAAACCGAATTCGTGAGCAAACAAAAAGGGCTTCAGGAGTTGCAATCGAGCATGGGCGGGCAGGATTTGGTGCCGATGCTCGAGAGCAACCCGCTGCCCGATGTATTTATCGTTACCCCCGACCCCGCCACGCCGCCCGAAGCAATGAAGCTGCTGCAAAAAGATTTGGGCAACCTGCCGATGGTGGAAGAAGCCAGGCTCGGCACCGAATGGATGCAGACGCTCTACCGAATCAACGATTTCGCACACAAGGTTTTCCGGTTTCTCGCCCTCACCCTCGGGGCAGCTTTCGTTTTGGCGGCGCACAACACCATACGCCTGCAAATCTTAAGCCGCAAAGAAGAAATTGAAATCACCAAACTGCTGGGCGCACCCGCCTCGTTTATCCGCCGCCCCTTCCTTTATTTGGCGGCCTGGCAGAGCGTGTGTGCCGTGGCCGTGAGCCTGGGGCTGTGCGCCTGGCTGGTAGGCGTGTCGAAACAGCCGGTCAGTGAGATTTTCAAGCCCTACGGGCTGAACATCGAATGGCGTTTCTTCTATTTTTGGGAGATAGTGCTTGTGTTTGCCGCCGTGGCCGCCCTCGGCATTGCCGGCGCATGGTTGGCCGCGCAGCAGCATCTGCTGGGGTTTAAAGCCAAACGCTGAACCGCAGCAGCAACCGACACACAGGCCGTCTGAAACCCTTTTCAGACGGCCTTTCACAATAGCCCGCCCCCATAAAATCCAGTACAATACGCCCCTTAAACACGGACCTTGAGCAAGAGAAAACCATGATTGAAGCCGAAACCGTCAACCAATTGAACGCCATGCTGGGCGACCTTGCCGGCCGCAGCAGCGACATCCGCGGCTATCTCGATTACGATGGTAAAAAAGACCGCCTCGAAGAAGTGGTCGGCCTCTCCGAAGACCCCAATCTCTGGAACGACCCCAAAAAAGCCCAAGAAATCGGCAAAGAGCGCAAAGTGCTCGAAGGCATCGTGCTCACGCTCGACAACATCGCCGCCGGCATCGCCGACAACCGCGAGCTGCTGGCCATGGTGGTGGAAGAAAACGATGAAGCCGGCTTTGCCGCCGTGCGGGAAGACATCGCCAAACTCGATCAGATGATGGCCGATTTGGAATTCAAACGTATGTTCAACCAGCCGGCCGACGTGAACAACTGCTTTATCGACATCACTGCCGGCGCAGGCGGCACCGAAGCCGAAGACTGGGCAGGCATGCTCTACCGCATGTATCTGCGCTATGCCGAGCGCAAGGGCTTTAAGGTTGAAGTGCTCGAAGAAGACGAAGGCGACATCGCCGGCATCAACCGCGCCACCGTCAAGCTCGAAGGCGAATACGCCTACGGCCTCTTGCGCACCGAAACCGGCATCCACCGCCTGGTGCGCTATTCACCGTTTGATTCCAACAACAAACGCCACACCTCGTTTGCCTCGGTGTTTGTTTACCCCGAAGTGGACGACAGCTTCGAAATCGACATCAACCCCGCCGACCTGCGCATCGACACCTACCGTGCATCCGGCGCGGGCGGCCAGCACATCAACAAAACCGACTCCGCCGTGCGCATCACCCACAACCCCACCGGCATCGTGGTGCAGTGCCAAAACGACCGCTCGCAACACCGCAACCGCGATGAAGCCATGAATATGCTCAAAGCCAAGCTGTTCGAGCTGGAAATGCGCCGGCGCAACGAGGAAAAGCAGGCGCTGGAAGAGGGCAAAGCCGATGTGGGCTGGGGGCATCAAATCCGCTCGTATGTGTTCGACCAGTCGCGCATCAAAGATTTGCGCACCTCCTACGAAGTGGGCAACATCAAAGCCGTGATGGACGGCGATTTGGACGGCTTTATCGAAGCCAGTTTGAAACAGGGCGTGTGATCAAGCCGCGCGCGCAGGACAGGCTGCACCAAGATTCAGGCCGTCTGAAAAACCATTTTTCAGACGGCCTGAAAAATATTCGGGCAGAGACTGCAGCCTCAATACCGGCCCGGGGTGGTGCGGCCAATATGCCAAGCAGTGAACCGCAAACGGTAAAAGCAATACGGAGCCGCTTTTGCCCGCCTGCCCAACCGCTCTTAAGCTGAAGCAGCGCAACGCCGCAACGGAAACCAAGCGGGCGGGTTTGCCGGCAAACCGGGAAGCCAACCGCCGTATGTTAACGCGGGCAGGCAGGCGTGCGCCCACAAGCACCGGCCGCAAACAGGCCGTCTGAAAAATGGTGTTCAGACGGCCTGAATCTGTGTATCCTGAATCTGTGTATCCTGAATCTGTGTATCCTGAATCTGTGTATCCTGAATCTGTGTATCCCGAATCTTTAGTTACCGCTCCCTTTTTTATTGCCGTTACGGCATTGCTACACCTTTTTCCACAGCCTGCGGCCTGCCGCCCGGTGCCAACAACAGCCTCACGATAACCCGTTGCGGCAGAGCGCACTTTCAAACATTCCCGCTCAACGGCGTTTTATCGGGCGGTAACCAGCCGCAGCCTCAGCCTCCCCCTGCTCCGCGCCCACCACCACGATATTCATATTTTCTGCTTTCACGCGCCGCTGCCAGGCCGATTTGACCTGCCCGGCGGTCAGGGCGGAAACCGCCTTCGGATAGGCTTCGAGATAATCATCGGGCAGATTATAGAAACCGATCAGGCTCAGATAGCCCAGCAGCTTGGCGTTGGTGTCGAAACGCAGGGGAAAGCTGCCGGTGATGTTGGCTTTGGCCTGTTGCAGCTCGGCCTCGGTGGGGCCTTCGGCCGAAAAGTCGGCCAGCACTTTGCGGGCGGCGGCCAGCGCGGCAGATGTGTTGGCTTTTTGGGTGGAGAAACCTATGGTCAGCGGCCCGGCTTCGGAAGAAGGCTCCAAACTGCTCGATGCGCCGTAGGTGTAGCCGTGTTTGTCGCGCAATTCTTTCATCAGGCGGCTGTCGAAACCGCCGCCGCCCAAAATATAGTTGCCCGCCACCAGGGCATAATAATCGGGATCATTGCGTTTGATTAAGGGCATACCCATCACGATTTGCGCCTGTTCGCCGGCAAACGGAATATTCTGCTGTCGGGGCAGATGCTCGGGAACCGCAGGCACGGTGCCGCTTTGGCTGCTGTGCGCGGGTAAACCGTTGAGCGCCTGCCTCACCAAAGCCTCGGTTTGGCGGCGGTCGATGTCGCCCACCACCGCCACCACGGCGTTGTTTTTACCGTAGCGGCTGCGGTAAAACGCGCGGATGTCGTCAAGCGTTATGCGGCGTATGCTGTCCACACTGGTTTGCGCAGGGCGGCCGTAGGGGTGGCTGCCATAATTCAGACGGGCGAGTGCGCGTTCGGCGATAAAGCCCGGGTCGGTTTCCTGCTGTTGCAGCGCGGTGATGCTCTGTTTGCGTATGCGCTCGAACACGGCGGCATCGAAACGCGGCTGCGCGAGCGCCTGGTTGAGCAGGCTCAAGGCCGGTTTGAGTTTGCCCGGCCGGCTCAGGCTGCGCAGGGTAACGGCGGTGCCCTCGCTGCTGCTGTCGCTGCTGATGGCGGCGGCCAAACTGTCGGCCTGCTCTTTAAAGGCTTCTTCGTCAAGCCGCTGCGTGCCGCCCGTCAGCAGCGCGGCGGCAAACCCGGCAACCTCGCCTTTGCCTTCGGGGCTGAAAGCACTGCCCGCCCCTTTGAAACTGATCTGCACATCGACAATCGGATTCTGATGCCGCTCCACCAGCAGCACCTGCGTGCCCTCAGGCGTGTACCAACGCTGGATATCCACGGCGGCATAAACCGCAAGCGGCAGGATTGCCGCAAAGAGAGCGGCGGCGGGTTTCAATAACATGGCGTGCTTTCTGAATCTCTCGGAAAAATGCAAGGTTAAACGTTTTTGAATGCGGCTGTAAAGGCAGAGGCCGTCTGAACACCAACAATAAAGGCACCATATTGCCGCCGGCATCTTTGCAGCAACCCGCAAACGCGGTACATTTACGGCTTTCGTTCCACAAAGCAAGGCCGCAACATGAACCCCATTCCCAAATCCGCCAAGCTCGACCAAGTATGCTACGACATCCGCGGGCCTGTGCACAAAGAAGCCGTCCGCCTCGAAGAAGAAGGCCATAAAATCTTAAAGCTCAATATCGGCAATCCCGCGCCTTTCGGTTTTGAAGCGCCCGATGAGATTTTGGTGGACGTTATCCGCAACCTGCCCGCCGCGCAGGGATATTGCGATTCCAAAGGCCTGTTTTCGGCGCGCAAAGCCATTGTCCACTATTACCAAACCAAAGATTTGCGCAGCATCACCGTAAACGATGTGTATATCGGCAACGGCGTATCCGAGCTGATTACCCTGTCGATGCAGGCACTGCTCAACGAGGGCGATGAGATTCTGATTCCCGCGCCCGATTATCCGCTGTGGACGGCCGCCGCCACCCTCGCCGGCGGCACCGCCCGCCATTACCTGTGCAGCGAAGAAAACGGCTGGCTTCCCGACACGGCCGACATCGAAGCAAAAATCACCCCCCGCACCAAAGCCATCGTGGTGATCAACCCCAACAACCCCACCGGCGCGGTGTACAGCAAAGAAATCCTGCTCGAAATCGCCGAGCTGGCGCGCCGGCACAACCTGATGATTTTTGCCGATGAAATCTACGACAAAATCCTTTATGACGGCGCGCAGCACCACCACATTGCCGCACTTGCCCCCGACTTGCTCACCATCACCTTCAACGGCCTCTCCAAAGCCTACCGCGTGGCCGGCTTCCGCATGGGATGGATGGTGCTCAACGGCCCCAAACACCACGCCCAAGGCTATATCGAAGGGCTGGATATGCTCGCCTCGATGCGCCTGTGCGCCAACACCCCCATGCAGCACGCCATTCAAACCGCGCTGGGCGGCTATCAGAGCATCAACGAGCTGGTGCTGCCCGGCGGCCGCCTGCTGGAGCAGCGCGACCAAGCCTACCAGATGCTCACCCAAATCCCCGGCATCAGCTGCGTCAAACCCCGGGGCGCGATGTACCTTTTCCCCAAAATCGACACGGAAATGTATAACATTCAAGACGATGCCAAATTTATCTACGACCTGCTGCTGCAGGAAAAAGTATTGCTGGTGCAAGGCAGCGGCTTCAACTGGATACGCCCCGACCACTTCCGCGTGGTAACGCTGCCCCATATCCACCAAATCGAAGAAGCCATGGGCAGGCTGGCACGCTTTTTACGGCACTACCGCCAATAACCCCTCAGCGGCGTGCGGAGCAAAGGGCCGGTTTCCCGGCTCTTTTCAATTTTTAAAGCACCGCCGCCGCCCGCTTTGAAAGATGCAACGCCGCTTGTTCATAAAAAGCACCGCCGCCGGTTTGGCGCAACCACCCCGCCGTTCCAACTCCTGCCTGACGGTTTGGTTTGATACGGCAACCCTACTTTATCTGAAAATCAAAACATGGCGATGATAAAAGGCCGTCTGAAAACAAATTTCAGACGGCCTTTAAGCGGGCTAAAAAGAATCCAGCTCAACAAACCCTTTAAAATCGGTGCGGCTGTCGAGCAACACGGTCCAACCTTTATTTCTCTCGCCGGTAAGCGGCAGAAAATACAGTTGCTGCGGCGGCAAGCCCGTGCGGGCTATCGCAGCGCGCAAAGCGGCATGATCGGGGTAGCGGCTGAGCAGTTTGCTTACGGGCTGCATTTTGGCGCGCACTTCATCTCGAGCTTTTTGATTATCGGCCAGCCACCAGCCCGGTCTGGCCGAGGGTTCGATGCCTTGCAGCGACATTTCCAAGCTCGCCAATGCTTCACCGCTGCCGTTGGGTTTGCGCAGTGCGATTCTGCGCACGCCGCTCCACGGCAACTGCCGCAGCTCTTCGGGAGCTTCGTGCAGCTTGGCCTTATCGATTTCTGCCGCGCTCACAACGGTGAAGCGGTCGGTTTCAAATGCCACCACCACCGGCCGCGCAGCGGCAACGGCATTAAGGCCGTAAACCAAAGCGGCAAGCTGGATCAACGCCACCAAACCCAAGTCCACCCCGGTTTCGCGCTTTGATTTTTTAGGGTTTGCCAAGATCAAAGTGAGCAGCGGGCCGCACACCACATCCACTGCCACCACCAAGCCATAAAGATTCAGGCCGCCCACCAGCGCATCAAAAGGCGCGGGATACCAAACCCCAAACACCAGCCACGCGGTTACGGCTGCAATCAGCAGGCTGAGCACAAAGTGGCAGCCGGCAATTTTCAAGGCAAAACGCCAACGGCTGATAGATGTTGTGTGTGTCATTATGCGTTTCAGTGTGTTTAAAAAAGATTTCAGCAAAGGCTTTAGCGAAACGGGGCGCGGCTTGGTGCCTGCCCGGCCGCAACCTTTTTGCCTTGCTGCGGTTTAAAACAGGTTTCAGACGGCCTTATTTGAGAGCCTGTAGGTTTTTTCGGCACAGCCGCATCTGCTCTAACGGCATTCGGCAGGAGCAAACAGGGCGGGCAACGTGCCGGCCTGCACGGGGTTCAGCCCGCTTGCGGTTGCGGCCGCATGCGTTTCCGATGCGCAAGCCCATTCGACAATGCCCATATTGGCAACGCTGTAGGCCTGCGGCAGCGTGTCGTAGCCCGCGCCGTTTTGCCGTCTCACCAGCGGTGTGAACACCAGCGTGTTGCCGCTGCTGCCCAGCCCCACGGCAGCGGCATTATAGGTGATGGTAATCACCCCGCTCACAGGGTCGGCCTGGATAGAATCCACAAACTTGCTGTTCGCGCCCGTGCGGCCGTTGCGCATATTCAGCTCGGTGATGGTGCTGCGCAAATCAGCAACCGATGTGCGCCCGTCCACCACGATTTCATTTTTAAACGGCACCATCAAGCCCAAACCTTCCGACACACGGGCGCGAACGGTGAAATTTTGATAGGCGGGCAAAGCCAGCGCCGCCAAAATGCCGATGATGGCAATCACAACCATCAGCTCGATTAAAGTAAAGCCTTTGCCAGATATCTTCATTTCGCTTCCCCAAAATACCTACCTGCACGATGACTGCGGCAAAACACCGCGCATCACCATTTATTGTTATTTTATGGATTCAAAAGTTTTATAAAAAACACCCGCCGCAGCGGGTGTTGGAAAACATTAAGATTAACGGCATTGCGCGGGGGCGAACCGTGCTTCCAATGTGCCGGGGTTGGCAATGGCAATGCCGGCAGCGGTCGCGGTGGCATTGGTGGCGGAAGAACAGCCCCAGTCGAGAGAACCTGTTCTGCCGGCAGCGATAGCAGCAGCCAGAGTTTCACCTGCTTGTGCGGCTCCGCTACGAACCCACGGTGTCAGAGTAAGGGTATTTGCAGCCCCTGCTACACCTACGTTTGCCGGGTTGTATGTAACTGTAATTACACCAGTAGTATCAGCAATATCAATGCTATTAACGTATTTAGAGTTGGCACCGGTACCGTTGCTTTGCGCATTCCAAGTATCGGCAACGCGGTCTAAGTCGGCCATAGCGGCAGAGCCTTCGGTGGCAATGGCCTGTTTGGCAGCTTCAGCCAGGCTCAAGCCCTCGGTTACGCGGGTACGCACGGTGTAGTCTTGGTAGGCGGGCAGGGCAATGGCGGCCAGAATGCCGATAATCGCAATAACGATCATCAACTCGATCAGGGTAAAACCTTTTTGAATAGCTTTCATGTTAAAACTCCAGTTTAAAAGTGAATAAAATTATTTATATAGTTGTAAAACCGTAATGTGCTTGGCACGTTGTACTGCAATCAAAAGAAGAAGGAATTTACAGCTTACCGCTTTTGGCTGCTGCTTCTGCCTGGGCTTGGCCTCTCGCGGTTGCCAGGTATCAAGCAATGCTTGTGCCAAATTATGAAAACGGGGTTTGATATTTTAATAAATAGTTGATAATTAATATTTAAATTTTGTTTCCTTGCTGTGTTAATGCCAAAGAAATTATTCAAACAAATTTCTAACCTAATTTAACATGACGATTTTCGGCAGCAGAATGCCGAAATTGCGAACATAAGGTTTATTTTTTTGTCATGCGCCGTTTTTTGTCAGCGGGCCGGCCTGCACCGGCAGAAATAAGCCGGCAGAAAAAGAGAAAGGCCGTCTGAACATATTTTCAGACGGCCTTGTGTTTCAGACGGCCTTGCCTTCGGCGGAATAACGCAGCCCGGGGTTTCAGACGGCCTGAGCCGGTTTTGCCGGGATTCTGCCTGTCGATAACCCCGCCGTGTTACGCCACGCCGTAGCGTTGGCGGTAGACGCGCACGGGGTTGAGATATTCGCCGAGTTCGGCGTGGTTTTCGAGCAGCGAAAGCAAATCGCGCAGGTTGGCGATGGCCACCACGGGCAGGCCGTATTGCTGCTCCACTTCCTGCACGGCCGATTGCTCGCCCGTGCCTTTTTCCATGCGGTCGAGCGCAATGGCAACGGCGGCGGGGGCGGCACCTTCGGCTTCGATTAATTTCACGGATTCGCGCACGGATGTGCCGGCAGAAATCACATCATCGATAATCAGCACGCGGCCTTTGAGCGGTGCACCCACCAACACGCCGCCTTCGCCGTGGTCTTTGGCTTCTTTGCGGTTGTAGGCAAACGGCACGTTGATGCCTTTTTCGGCCAGCATCATGGCAGCGGCGGCGGCAAGAATGATGCCTTTATAGGCGGGGCCGAACAGCATATCGAATTGAATTTTGCTTTCGATAATGGCTTGGGCGTAGAAACGCGCCAGCGCAAGGGTGGAAGCGCCATCGTTAAACAGCCCGGCGTTGAAGAAATAAGGCGATTGGCGGCCGGCTTTGGTGGTAAATTCGCCGAACTTCAAAACGTTTTGCTCGAGCGAGAATTTGAGAAAATCTTGGCGGAAATCAGACATTTGCAAACTTTCTATCACAAAAAAACCGTAAGGATTATAGCAGAGCCGCCGCCGTGCCGGCAGCCCGCGCCTGCGCTCTGATAGCCCGCTTTCGGGCAGGCCGCTCTACAGTCTGAAAAGTGCTTCTACCCGCACAGCCGCAGTTGGTGGTTTCCGGTATGAAAAATCGGAAATTGCCGGAGTGGAAGCCGACCCGGCCGCTGCAAAAGGCGGTTTCTGCACAACCGCGCAGCCGAACCGGGGCGGTTTTAACCACGGCGGCACTGTGTTGGGACAAGCCATCAAAGCCGTTATGGCGTTTTTCTCCACAGCGTGTTCCAACGAATCCTCAGGCCGTCTGAAACCAAGCGTTTCAGCGGGTGTTTCAGGCGGTTTTTCTTTGGGGCTGAAGTAGATTAGCCCTAAACACCACACCAAAGCCGCAAAGTTTTTAACTGCTGCTTTGGTGTCCCGAAGTTAAAACGAAACTCACATTCTTTCAAGAACAGAGGAAAAGATTTTCGGTCGATTCCGTTGTATTTGCGCAAGACACGTTTCGCCTGATTCCAAAAATTCTCAATGCCGTTGATATGGTTGTGTCGGTCGGCAAAC
>NZ_JADGLG010000159.1:0-456 GCF_015235335.1 Neisseria sp. 19428wB4_WF04 | reverse complement strand
ATTGCGTGCAGGTCGAACCCGACCGTGTGGGCCTTGTGCAGGGCCACTTCGAGCACCCGGGCGACCACCTGGGTCGAGCCGGCCAGGCTCTGGGTCGGCGCGAAGATGAAGGTCAGGTCCTCGGGCCGCAGGCCGGCGGCCTCGGCGACCTTTGCGACGACACTCTCGGGCGGTCCGCCGGCGGCTTCCAGCACCAGAGCGGTCTTCGAGGCCGAATCCCGGTAGCCGAGTTCCTGAAACAGATCCTCGACGGCGGCCACGGCGCGGCCGGGGCCCGAGCCGAGTGCGAAGAAGCCGGAATCACCGGCCTCGTCGGCAAGGCTCCAGCCCGCATACTGGCTGCCCAGGCAGGCGAGCACCGGCGCCACGGCGATGCCGAGGGCCTTCATGCGCTCGCGCAGCAGCTTGCCGAGGCGTTCCGCGTCGGCGGTGCTGGGTGAGGCGTCGGTGTCGATC
>NZ_JADGLG010000158.1:0-456 GCF_015235335.1 Neisseria sp. 19428wB4_WF04 | reverse complement strand
TGTATGCTCTTATTGCTGTTGGCTATACGATGGTTTATGGTGTGTTAAGACTTATTAATTTTGCTCACGGCGATATTATGATGGTTGGTGCTTATGCGGCTCTTTTTTGCATGACTAATCTAAATGTTCCTTTTCTAGGAGCTTTGTCTTTAGCAATGATTTTTGCTGCTTGTGTTGGAATAGCTACAGATAGAATCGCTTATAAACCTTTAAGACAGGCTCCTAGAATTTCATTGTTGATTACAGCAATCGGTATTATTTTTTTCTTGCAAAATCTTTTTAATATGCTTTTTACTTCAACACCTAGAACTTTTACACCGCCAAGTTATTTTGAGGAAAGTGTTAATTTTGGCGGAGTGATAACAACTTATGGTTCTTTAATGGTTCCTGCTCTTACATTTGTTATTTTAATAGCAGTGTTATGGATTTTGTATAAAAGCAAATATGGTATAGCTA
>NZ_JADGLG010000157.1:0-456 GCF_015235335.1 Neisseria sp. 19428wB4_WF04 | reverse complement strand
CCCGTAGACGGTGGTGCCGGCAAACGCCAGGAACGGCCAGCCCTGCCAGGTGATCCAGCGCGGCACGGCGTAGCCCCGGCTCCAGCGGCTGGCGAACTCGCTCAAGGCGCCCTCGGGGCAGAGCACGCCGCACCAGGCCCGGCCGACCAGCACCATGCTCAGGAGCACGAACGGCCACCAGATGCCCCAGAACGCGAATTGCGCGGCCAGCGTCAGGTTGGTCCAGATATGCGCGGTGTTGCCGGGTAGCGGCAGCAGCGCGGGCACGATCACCAGCACCCCGTAGATTCCGACGATCACCCACTGCACGGCCCGGATCATCCAGCCGTGCTGCCGCAGCCAGTCGCCGAAGCGGGCGAGCCGCTCGTCGAGCAGGTCCCGGCGCGCGGGCGCGTCGGCGAGGAAGGTCGGGGCAGTCACCGTCGAGACCCGCTCACTTGGCCACCAGGGTGGCCT
>NZ_JADGLG010000156.1:0-465 GCF_015235335.1 Neisseria sp. 19428wB4_WF04 | reverse complement strand
CCAACCATGGTTGCAACAACACCAAGGCCAATTTGAATAGCACCTTTACGTTGGACAGCTAAAGAGTCAAGTCCTTCCTCCACTGAAGTTGCTGTCAAACCGTTCATTGAATCGATGGTTTCATCCACTTGTTTATTTTCTAAATTCAATTCTTCCATTAATTCATCAATAGTACCAAATTCAGAAATAATTGTACCAATTGCTTCATTTTCCGATTTTCCTTGGCTGAGCAAATCTTCATAACGATCCTCAGCATTTGCTAATAAGTCCGCCTTTAATTGTTTTGTTTCAGATGTTTCAACAACACCTGAAAATAAGCTATCAATAAATTCTTCTATAATTTTCATTTTCCCATCTCCTTTACAAATGCTTCGACGACGTCTTTTGTTACTTCCCATTCTAGTAACTTTTCCTCTAAATAACGCTCTCCTGCATGGGTTATTTGATAATAGGTCCGCTTTTTGC
>NZ_JADGLG010000155.1:0-479 GCF_015235335.1 Neisseria sp. 19428wB4_WF04 | reverse complement strand
AATCGGTACGATTATCACCATTATGTTAGCGAGACATTTAACGGTTATTTCACTTGGTGATGATTTAGCTACAAGTTTAGGTGTTTATAAGAAACTGATTTATATCGTATTTGGATTGATGGTTATTATTCTAGCTGGTTCATCAGTATCTGTTGCTGGCCCAATTGGCTTTGTAGGCTTAATTGCACCTCATATTTCGAAGAGGTTGATTAGAGTCGGTTATGAAAGACATATTATATTAACGGCACTTATTGGTGCAGTGTTACTCGTTTATTCAGATGCGTTATCACATATTATCGCATATCCATATGAATCGCCCGTCGGAATTGTAACAGCTTTAATAGGCGGACCATTCTTCCTTTACTTATGTAAAAATGGAAGGAGTGTTCAAAAAGGATGAAACTTAAATGGAAATATATCATCGTTTCACTCGTACTATTGGTCGCATTATTCATTAATCTACAAGTAGGTTCTCAGTT
>NZ_JADGLG010000154.1:0-487 GCF_015235335.1 Neisseria sp. 19428wB4_WF04 | reverse complement strand
AAAGAGCATTTTGAACTGTATTTGAAAGAGTGTGAATGGCGTTTTAACAACAGTGAGATAAAATTTCAAATTTCTATTTTAAAACAATTAGTAAAGCAGGATTTGTTCTAGTTATCTAGGACAGCCCTTAAAGAAAAGGCGGCAAAAAGAAGTATAGAAGACGACAAGTCGAAAATACGAATGCTGACACAATTCAGGGGAGTTTATTTGCATCACATTGATAACGAGTTCGTGATGAGTGTGGTGGGGAATCTGAATTGCAAAGACAGTACAAAGAACCGCTATTTATCTCTTATCATTTCTATTTTGAATGCAGCTGCAAAAAAATGGAAATGGATAGACAAAGCACCATTGATAGAAAAATACAAAGAGAATGAAGGGCGAGTTCGCTGGTTAAAGTCTGCTGAAGCACAAAGGCTGATAGGGGTAGCAAAACCAAGGTACTTCGCCGATCTGATTATATTTAGTCTTAATACTGGTTTAAGAC
>NZ_JADGLG010000153.1:0-498 GCF_015235335.1 Neisseria sp. 19428wB4_WF04 | reverse complement strand
ATCTTAGGTATTCAGCCCAATACGGCTATTCTCTTCTACCGTAAAATCCGTCTTGTTATCAGCCATCATTTGGCTTTGGAAGCAGATCAGGTTTTTGAGGGCGCTATAGAATTGGATGAGAGCTATTTCGGCGGTAAGCGTAAAGGAAAGCGCGGTAGGGGAGCAGCAGGTAAAGTGGTGGTTTTCGGTATCCTTAAACGTGGAGGTAAGGTTTATACGGTTGTAGTGAATAATGCCCGAAAGGAAAGTTTATTTCCTGTTATTACAAGGAAAATTACACCTGATAGCGTAGTTTATACGGACTGCCTGAGCAGTTACGACGTGTTGGATGTCAGCGGTTTTCACCATCACAGGATTAATCACAGCAAAAAGTTTGCCGACCGACACAACCATATCAACGGCATTGAGAATTTTTGGAATCAGGCGAAACGTGTCTTGCGCAAATACAACGGAATCGACCGAAAATCTTTTCCTCTGTTCTTGAAAGAATGTGAGTTT
>NZ_JADGLG010000152.1:0-502 GCF_015235335.1 Neisseria sp. 19428wB4_WF04 | reverse complement strand
TTTTTCCCTATCGTTATCACTTTTTTGATACTCCAACACATGAAAAACACGACATAATGACCCGCAATCAGACAGGCACCGATGGCGCGCCATTCACAGTCTGCAACATGGTGCCACGCCTGGTTCGAAAAAGCAAAGACTGCGGCGGCACTTTGAAAAGAAAAGGAAAACAGACAGAACAGTATTGCCGCAAAGCCTGCCAACGATTCACCGGCTGCTTTTTCGATCATTTCCATTTCTTTTTTTAAGGATTTGAGAAAAAACGCCGGCAACACAAAAGCCAAAACCAGCCTGCTCATTAAAGAAACAACATAACGGACGCGGATAAGAAAAGATTTGCCCCATGAGGGCAAACTTCCGAGCAGATGTAAAATGCCCCGGCAAAAGAAATAAAAATTTTTTCTTAATTCATCCATTACTATCCTCCTAATCACTCTTTTAAGTGCCGGCAAAGTAATGCAGCCGCCAAAGACAAGTACCAAAGTCAGCATTCATTATTAGA
>NZ_JADGLG010000151.1:0-519 GCF_015235335.1 Neisseria sp. 19428wB4_WF04 | reverse complement strand
CATCAACTTCTACTTCACCATCAAGCATTTCCAGATGCGGGCTGTTGTGATAGATAAGTAAGCGCAAACGGTGGAAGTAATAGGCAGCGGTATTTTTATTGACGCTAACTAATTGCGCCGCTGTGCGAGCGGTAACACCTGCAACAAATAGTTCAATCAGTTTGTTTTGCTTGTACTGACTTAAACGACTTTTTCTCATAGGGATTATTCTAACCTGAAGTTAAATTTCCCTAGTTATCTAGTACAACCCCATCTTTTTAATAGGAAGCAAAATTAGCCCAAACATCGATTTCTCAGTATTTTAAGCAAGACTTTATACAGATTATCATGCCTGTGATTGAAGCAAAATTCGGTTTCCTTTAAGTGTAAATAAAAAGTCTGTTTCGATACACTGTAGGAAATGGTCGGGTTGTTTACACAACAGGTTGGGAATGAAGCCTGTAAGACCTCAAAAGGGGTGTCACCTTTCAGGCTCTTGTGGGGCTTGACGTTATTATAAAAGTTAACAAAACGACATAA
>NZ_JADGLG010000150.1:0-544 GCF_015235335.1 Neisseria sp. 19428wB4_WF04 | reverse complement strand
GTATTAAAAGGTATAGATATAGAACTTAATAAAGGTGAAGTCCTTGCGATTATTGGACCGTCTGGATCAGGAAAATCCACTTTGTTAAGATGCTTGAACTGGTTAGAAGTACCAGATGAAGGCATTATTTCAATAGATGATGTAACAGTAGATGCCGAAAATTATAAAAAGAGACAAGTTAAACAACTTATTCAAAAATCAACAATGGTATTTCAGCATTATAATCTTTTCAAAAATAAATCCGTTATAGAAAATGTAACACAAGGACTTATTACGACTAAAAAGTTACCTAAAGATGAGGCATATTCAATCGGCGAAACATATTTAGACCAAGTCGGTTTACTAAAATTCAAAGATAAATATCCTGCAACTTTATCTGGAGGTCAACAACAACGTGTTGGTATAGCGAGAGCATTAGCTATGGACCCAGAATTATTACTTTTTGATGAGCCAACATCTGCGCTTGACCCTGAACTTGTTTCAGGTGTTCTAAAAATCATTAAAGACATTGCTTCAATGCAGAAAACAATGATTCTCGTAACGC